>NZ_JAYFSK010000020.1:0-40708 GCF_041464035.1 Acinetobacter sp. AL9
GTCATGAGAAAGCCCATATAAATGGGTAATGTACAAGTTGCTGTAGAAGCATGTTTAATTCGTCTGATCACAGATACTTTATAACGTATTTTAATACTTTTTTGAATCCGTCAATGCGTAAGTCCTAGAAACAATACTATAACTTTACACTAGTTCTATCTGCGAACCTTTGATTTATACTAGCGGGATAACATTACCGGCTTTAAATCAGTTTAGCGACTTTATGAACTTAAAGAAAAATAAAAGACAGCTTGTCTGGGGTTTAAATCTGCTTGCATCTATGATGTATGGCAGCTTTGCTCATGCACAGAGCATCAGCTTTCAGGATGCTGAACGTCAGTTGTTGCAAAATTCTTATAGCAGCCAAGCCTATCAAAGTCTGGAACAGGCTTCAAAACTTGAAGCTCAAGCAGTAAAAGGCGTAGGTCTGCCACGTGTCGACCTGAATGTTCGTGCCTATGCCTTTCACAGTGAAGTCGATATTCCATTAAAGCAATTTAAAAATAATCTGGAGAATTCACTCTCTCAAGGCGTGAATGGCCGGCTTAATGAGTGGGAGGCCAGTAATGGCGTGGATCTACTTGCAGGTATTACCGATCCACTGCGTGATGGACTTAACAATACTATTCATAGCGGAGTTGGTCTGATTCCGGATACGTCTAATGTCATCCTTGAAGATCAGGTGATTCGCCCCACTGTTTCCGTGATTATGCCAATATATACTGGAGGCCTCACCCGTAGTGCCAAAGAAATTGCCAATATTCAGGTCGGTCGTAGTCAGCTCAGCAACAAACAGCAGCAAGATACGCAGCGTTTTGAACTGATTCAAAGTTATTTTAATGTGCAGCTCCAAAAGCAATTGCATGAAGCTGCGCTGTTTAATCTGAATGCCATGCAGCAGCATTATCGCAATGCCTTAAAAATGGAACAGCAAGGTTTTATCAGTAAAGGCCAGCGTACGCAATTTGAAGTGGCACGTAATAATGCCGAGCGCAGCCAGCAAAATACGCAGGCCAATTTGAATGCTGCGCTGTTCCAGCTGAATAATCTGCTTCAGGAAAGTAGCATCACTGAGCTTTCGACGCCTTTATTTGTCAATAAAACCGAGCCACAGGCCTTAAATCATCTGCTAAAAACTTTTAGTCAGAACTCTGCGCTGATTCAAAAAATGCAGCTGGATACCCAATTGGCCCAAGCCAATGTGAAAGCCCAGCAAGCAGCGAAAAAACCAAATGTATTTGCTTTTGGCGAATATAGTCTGGATCAAAATGAAAACTGGATTGTCGGGGTTGCCGCACGCTATAATCTGTTTTCCGGGATCGATAAAAACAAGAATATTCAGGCTGCCGAACTCAAACGCTCTGCAACAGAACTGCTTACTGCACGCACCCAGCAGGAAATTGAAAATCTGATTTATAAATCTTATAGCGAAGCACTTAGTGCACAGCAAAGTGATGTACTTCTGGCACAAAACTTGAAAGCCGCACAGGAAAATTTACGCATCCAAGAATTGTCTTTTAAAGAAGATACGGGCACCGCCACACAGGTCATCGATGCACAAAATATGCTGAGCGGACTACGAGCTGAAACTGCCTTGAATGCTTACAAATATGTGATGTCACTGGCCACACTATTACAAAGCCATGGCTCGATTGCAGAATTTCCAACCTACATTCAACATGCCAACACCCACTATATTCGCTAATGGAGCCGAACATGAACGAAGATCAAAAACCCAATGATCCTGTGAATGAAGTGGCTTCATCCAGCGATACAGAAAAATCGCCTGCGCAACAGGTAGAAACAAAAACTGAAATAGAAAACAACGCGACGACTTCGACCGAGCAACAACAAGCTCCTGAAATCGCTAAAAAGAAAAAATATTTATTGCTCGCCCTGATTCCAGTTCTGCTGGCAGTCATCGCTTTTGGATTGTGGAAAAGCTACCAACCGGCTCCGCTTGAATTGCAGGGTCGTGTAGAAGCTGAAACAGTTCAGGTGGCGACCAAAGTGCCAAGCCGTATTGAAGAAATCTATGTAGAAGAAGGTCAGCGGGTCAAAAAAGGCGATGTACTGGTGCGCTTAAACAGCCCGGAAATTCAGGCCAAAAAACAGCAAGCCGCAGCGGCTTTACAATCTGCGCTGGCCTTACAATCGACTGCTGAACGTGGCTCGCAGGAAGAAAATATCGCCAGTCTGTATGCCAACTGGCAATCGCTGAAAGCACAGCAAAATTTAGCCAAAGTTTCTTATGAGCGTGGTGCAAATTTATTGAAGGAAGGTGTGATTTCACACCAGCGCCGTGATGAATTGTATGCAGCCAGTCAATCAGCGGCGCAAATGACAGAAGCAGCGTATCAGCAATACGCACGTGCCAAACGTGGCAGCACCTCGCAGCAAAAGAGTTCTGCCGATGCACAAGTAGATATTGCCCAGGCTGCGCTGGATGAAGCCAATGCTTTAGAAGCAGAAACCCAATTAGTAGCACCTGTAAACGGAACGGTGTCTAAAACCTATGGCAAAGTCTCGGAGCTGGTAGCCACCGCAGTCCCTGTGGTCAGCCTGATTGAAGATCAAATGTGGGTGAGCCTGAATATTCGTGAAGACCAATATGCCCCATTTCAGAAAATGAGCAGTATTGAAGGTTATATTCCCGCCCTAGATAAAACCGCCACTTTTCAAATTAGACAGATCAGTGCTGAAGGTGAATTTGCCACCATTAAGACCACACGTCAAACCGGCGGTTATGATGTGCGCAGTTTTAAGCTGCATCTTGTACCCACACCAGCGATTTCTGAACTGAAAGTCGGGATGAGCGTGTTATTTAAACTGAAAGAGACCCGATAATGTGGACGGGTATATGGCGCGAACTGCGCTATCTGCTCAGCGAAAAATGGGATCTGTGTCTGGTCACGCTGGCACCTGCACTGGTGATTATTTTATTCAGCAGCATGTTTGCTCAAGGGAAATCGGATCATTTACCGATTGCGATTATTGATCAAGACCAGAGTGCGCTGAGTCAAAGCATTTATCAACATGTGGCGCTGAATCATACTCTTAAAATTGCTACGGTGTCGGAACAAACAGCTGAAATTGAGCGCCTGTTAAATCAAAATAAAATTTGGGGTTATATCCATATTCCAAGCGGTGCCGAGCAACGTCTGGTTCGTGCCCAGGATGCTGACATCAGTATTGCTTTTAACCAGAGTTATTTCAGTATTGGAAATACCATTTCCTCGGCCATGCTGGTCAGTACCCTACAAGCACTCGCTGAATTTAGCGGACAGCAATATCTGGGCAACCGACTCCCCTCTCTCGAAGCACCGTCACCGCATATTAAAATATCTCCGCTGTATAATCCGCAGCTGAATTATGAATTCTATCTGGAACCCTATGTCATTCCGGCAATTCTGCATTTACTGCTGTGTTGTTGTGTGGCATTTTCCGTCGGTCAGGAACTGAAGCGGCAGACCTTAACAAGCTGGATTAGCAACTCATCCATCTGGATGGCATTGCTGTCTAAGAACCTGATCTATGTGGCTATTTTTAGTCTATGGACCTGGATCTGGATGTTCTGGCTGATTGAAATTCGCGGCTGGTTTGTTGCCGGCTCGCTCGCTCTGATTCTATCGGCACAATTTCTGCTATATAGCGCTTATGCATTTTTAAGCAGTGCAGTGGTTCTGGCAACCAAAGATTTAAGTAAATCTTTTGGCATCATTGCGGTCTATGGTGGTTCATCTTTAAGTTTTGCCGGTGTGACTTTACCTTTAAATAATGCGCCCCTATTCACCCAGTTCTGGTCCAATATTATTCCGTTTACGCCCTATGCCAAATTACAAACTGAACAATGGGTGATTGGTAGTCCATTGCATATTTCACTGCAAGCTGGATTCATGCTGCTGATCTATGCCCTAGTTTACGCTCTGCTGGCTTATCTGTTTCTTAAAAAAATAGTTAAAGGAGCAGTCCAATGAAATCCCTCTGGTTTTACTATCTGCAAAGCTTTAAGGATATTGTCAGTCACGGCACGATCTTTACCACGCTTATTCTATCCGTCTTGTTTTACAGCTTTTTTTATCCAACCGCTTATCAGGCACAGCAGGCTGAAGCCTTACCGATTATTATTGTCGATGAAGAACAAAGTAACTTAAGCACCCGTATTATTGGTCAAGTGGCACAAAGCCCCAATGTGGAGATTGAGGCGATTACCGGCAATTTTTCCGAGGCCAAACAATGGGTGGAATCACAAAAAGCCGATGGTATTTTACTTCTGCCGGACAATTTATCGCAAAGCTTAAGGCATGGTGAAACAGGTGGCATTGGCCTGTATTTAAGTACAGCCAACTTTTTAGTAACCAAACAAATTGGTCTGGGCTTAGCCACATCAGTTGAGCAAACTTTGGCAGATTATACTGAACGCTTTGGCAAGGTCTCGGATTTTTCACCTGCCCTTTCTGTGCATCAAATTCCTTTATTTAATCCGCTGTCCGGCTATGGCAGCTATGTCTTTCCTGCGGTTGCACCTTTAATTATCCACCAAACCATTCTTTTGGGTTTGAGTATGCTGATTTTGGTATATCGGGAAAGAAAAATAGAATTAAACACAAATGCATTGATTGGGATGTGTTTAGCGGTCTTCACCATTGGTTGTCTGGGATGTTTCTATTTATTCGGCTTTAGCTTCTGGCTATTTGATTATCCGCGCGGTGGCAACCTGCTCGGGATGCTGCTGGCTGTTGCGGTTTTTATCTACACGATAATTGGCATGACCTGCTTATTTGCTAGTTTTCTGGATCTGCCGGAACGTGCGGGGCATGTCATTGTATTCACTTCTATTCCACTGTTCTTTTTATCTGGTGCGGCCTGGCCGCATGCTGCCATGCCCACCTGGATGCAAGTCGTTGGCGAAATCCTGCCCTCTACCCAAATTGTGCAGATGTTTATTCAACTCAATCAGATGGGTGTGCCTACAACACTGATCTTGCCTAAATTGCTCTATCTTGGAATGATCGGTAGCTTGTGCTTTTTTTTGGCTTATCGACGTTTAATTTCTGGTCATCAAAGCAGATAGAGCATTATAGCAATGCTCCTATTCCACTTATTTACCCGATTCGCCAAAGACTTGAATATTGAAATTACGAATCTTGTTGCTACCATTCGGCTTGTCAAAACTAACATCATACTGAACCAGATTTTCCGGATAGGCAATTTCATAGCTGACCTTATATTGCCCAAGCTGATTGGTTGCTTCTTCAATCTCTTTGGTCATTAAAGTCTTAGACTTGTATTCACCTTGAGGAATTGAACGTGAAAAGCGTTTCATCAGCTTTTCATTGTCCTTAAACTGGGTTTGCAACTGCGGCTCTAACTGATCCAAAAACTCGTCATACTTCCCATCACGCAAATCCTCATAGGCTAGCTGTGCCGCCTTTTCCTGTTCAGGACTCGGATCTGGAATATTGTCCATTGAATTACAGCCACTCAATGCAACCGCTGCTGCCAACAACATTAATTTGGTTTTCATCGCTTACCCTTATGCAGTCAACGTTTATAAAAAAGGACGCCGAAGCGCCCTTTTTATCAGTAAAAAACTTATTCTTCTACTGAATTTTCACCGTCTTTTTCCACTTGCTCAGTTTCAGCAACTGCATCCGTTTCAGCCACTAAAGATTCTGCACCTTCAATCGCTTCAACAAACTCGTCTTCTTCAACAGCTTCAATCGCTTCTACACCCACCAGTGTTTCGTTTTCACCCAAGCGGATTAAACGTACACCTTGTGCATTACGACCTGTTTGCGCCACTTCAGAAGCGCGAGTACGCACTAATGTACCGCCATCAGAAATCAGCATCAGTTCTTTGCTTTCATCAATAGCAACTGCACCGACCAATTCACCATTACGTTCAGAGGTCTTAATGGCAATCACACCTTTACCACCACGTTTTTTGGTTGGGAAGTCGTCTACAGGTGTACGCTTACCATAACCATTCGCCGAAGCACACAAAACTTCGCCTGTTTCTGGTACTACGACTAGCGATACGATACGGCTGATGAGTGCTGAATCTGAACTGTCTTCATCATCGCCATCGACTTCTACATCTTCGACATCTTCAACTTGTGCTGAACCGAAGCTGACACGCATACCACGTACGCCTTTGGCCGCACGACCCATTGAACGTACATCGGTTTCAGCAAAACGAATCGCTTTACCTTCATTGGAGAACAACATAATTTGCTGTTCGCCATCGGTAATTGCAACACCAATTAAAGTGTCTTCTTCATTCAATTCAATGGCACGTAAACCATTCGAACGTACGTTACTGAATTGTTCCAATTCAACACGTTTCACTGTACCTGATGCCGTTGCCATAAAGACATAAAAGTTTTTACGCAAGGCTTCTGCTTGTGATGCAAATTCTGCAATGATCTCATCGTCTAAATCGGTTGCAGAAAGCTCTACACCCAATTGTTTCAATTGCACACGCAATGCATCAGATAAATCATCACCATCTGCTAATTCAGCAAAGGCAGCTTCTAATTCTGCATAATGTGCAGCAATGATTGCGTTGGTTTGTATATGTGTAGCATTGGCTTTTACATAGCTACGGAAGTCTGCCAAACGCTCGGTAAATTTCTTCGGTGCATCAATGACAGGTAAAATCGCGGTGATGGTTTCATTGGCATCTAATGGCAATAAGTTCACCATTGGACGACCTTTCGCACCACGCGATGCCTGTGGCACTTCAAACACTTTCAGACGGTAAACTTTACCCACATCGGTAAAGCACAGCACCGTTGCATGGTTAGATGTCACGATTAAATGCTGCACATAATCATCTTCTTTCATCGACGTTGCAGATTTACCACGACCACCACGACGCTGCGCTGCGTAATCTGACAATGGTTGAGTTTTTGCATAACCTGTTTGTGATACTGTCAGTACCACTTGTTCTTCTGGGATTAAATCTTCACGCGAGAAATCAATGCGAGATTCTACAATTTCAGTACGACGTGCATCGCCATATTGCTGTAAAACTTGCGCCAACTCTTCACGAATCACGCCCATCAACAAATTAAAGTCATTCAAAATTGCAGTTAATTCAGCAATTTGTGCCAAAATTTCAGAATATTCTGCATGTAACTTGTCTTGTTCTAGACCTGTTAAACGATGCAAACGTAATTCTAAAATTGCGGTCACTTGCGCAGGTGATAAACGATAGACCTGACCATCTAAACCAAACGGGCGGTTAGGGTCTTCGCCTTCAATTTCATCTGGACGTACAGAAACTGAACCTGCTTTTTCCAATAACGCAACTACACCACCTGCTGCCCACTCGCCTGCCTGTAAACGCTCACGCGCTTCGGCTGGGTTGGCAGAAGATTTAATCGTTTCGATGATGGCATCAATATTGGCCAACGCAACGGTTAAGCCTTCTAAGATGTGTCCACGTTCACGCGCTTTACGCAACTCGAACATGGTACGGCGGGTCACTACTTCTTGGCGGTGACGAATAAATGCCGCAATAATATCTTTCAGGTTCATCAATTTTGGCTGACCATTGTCTAGGCAGACCATGTTGATGCTGAATGAGTTTTCTAACTGCGTATTTAAGAACAGGTTATTCACAATCACTTCAGCGTTTTCACCACGCTTCAGATCAATTGCAATACGCATCCCTTCTTTATCAGACTCATCACGTAATTCTGAAATACCTTCGAGTTTCTTCTCTTTCACCAGTTCAGCAATACGCTCAATGGTTTTGGCTTTGTTGACCTGATAAGGGATTTCAGTAAAGACGATGGTGGTACGACCAGATTTTTGATCTTCTTCAAAATGGTACTTACCACGAATATGCAAACGGCCTTTACCTGTACGGTAAGCATCAACAATGCCTGATTTACCGTAAATAATACCGCCTGTAGGGAAGTCTGGACCTGTGATATGTTCCATCAACCCTTCAATTGAAATATTTGGGTTGTCTGCATAAGCCAAACATGCATGCACCACTTCAGTCATGTTGTGCGGTGCCATATTGGTCGCCATACCTACAGCAATACCTGCAGCACCATTGACCAATAGGTTTGGAATACGAGTAGGCATCACTTGAGGAATACGCTCAGAGCCGTCGTAGTTATCTTCCCAATCGACAGTGTCCTTTTCTAAATCGGCCAACAGTTCATGAGTAAGTTTGCGCATACGGACTTCAGTATAACGCATGGCTGCGGCACTATCGCCATCAATCGAACCGAAGTTACCCTGACCATCGACCAATTGATAACGCAAACTGAAATCTTGCGCCATACGAACAATTGTTTCGTAAACTGCAGAATCACCGTGAGGGTGATATTTACCGATGACGTCACCGACTACACGGGCAGACTTTTTGTAAGCTTTGTTGTAGTCATTGCCCAATTCGTGCATTGCGAATAGCACACGACGATGCACAGGTTTTAGACCATCTCGTACATCTGGCAGCGCACGTGACACAATCACGCTCATCGCATAGTCTAAATACGAGTGCTTGAGTTCATCCTCAATGGCAATCGGTCTAATTTCCGATACGCTCATGCATACTCCTTATTCTGCAAACAAATTTTGCTTGCATTTTATATGTCGTAAAACTTGCAAATGATTAGCCTGAAATGCAGGCTAAAAATAAAAACTAGCGAAAAATTATAGCATATACGCCTGTGTTTTTGTGCTTTAGAGATGATCTTAATCTTGTTAATTTACTTAAATTTAACGGTGATTTTTTAGGCAAAAAATATTCACACCCAAGAAACAAAAGTGCTTCATATTTTTAAGAGTCACGTCAAAATATCTTCAACATATACTTGCTCGATATGTACCCACATATACGCTAAGTTCACATAATGTACTTAAAACCAATCACTGCATCTAAATTAAAAAAGACAATAAAAAACGCCCCTATGCTATTCACATAGAGGCGTTTTTGACTGTGTTCAGTAATTAGATTTTAGATACTAACTCTGGAACAACAGTGTTCAAGTCACCCACTAACCAGTAGTCAGCTACTGCGTTGATTGGCGCTTCTTCGTCTTTGTTGATCGCAACGATCACTTTAGAGTCTTTCATACCTGCCAAGTGCTGAATCGCACCAGAGATACCTACAGCGATATACAAATCAGGTGCAACGATTTTACCTGTTTGACCAACTTGCATGTCATTTGGTACGAAGCCCGCATCAACTGCTGCACGAGATGCACCTTGTGCTGCACCAAGTTTGTCTGCCAATGGATCAAGTACTTTGTGATAGTTCTCACCAGAACCTACACCACGACCACCAGAAACTACAATACGAGCTGCTGTTAATTCTGGACGCTCTGATTTCACAATTTCTTCAGAAACAAATTTAGAAATACCAGCATCACCTGTCACAGTAGCAGCTTCAACCGCAGCTGAACCACCTTCTGCAGCCACTGGGTCAAATGCTGTACCACGTACAGTACCTACCACAATCGCTTCTGAAGATTCTACAGTTGCAATCGCGTTACCTGCATAAATTGGACGTTTGAATGTCTTTGCAGAATCTACAGCGACGATGTCTGTGATCATGCTAACATCAAGAAGTGCAGCCGCACGCGGTAAAATGTTTTTACCTGTTGTTGTAGAGGCAGCAAGGATATGGCTATAACCTTTGCCTAATTCTGCAACAAGTTTTGCTACGTTTTCAGCCAATTGGTTTGCATAAGCCGCATCGTCAGCAAGTAATACTTTGCTTACGCCTGCAACTTTAGCTGCTTGGTCTGCAACTGCTTGTGCACCAGAACCCGCAACCAATACAGTGATATCACCACCGATTTTTTGAGCTGCAGCAACAACGTTTAATGTTGCACCATTTAGTGCTTTATTGTCGTGCTCAGCGATAACTAAAATACTCATGATTTTTATCCTTCTGTATTAGATCACTTTCGCTTCGTTTTTCAATTTTTCTACAAGCTCATCTACAGATTTCACTTGTACGCCCGCTTTACGCTCAGCAGGTGCTTCAACTTTTACAGTTTTCAGCTTACTACCTGTTGCAACGCCATAATCTGCAGGAGATTTGGTGTCTAGCGGTTTTTTACGTGCTTTCATGATGTTTGGAAGTGCCGCATAACGTGGCTCATTCAAACGTAAGTCAGTGGTGATGATTGCAGGAAGTGCAAGCTCAACAGTTTGTAAACCACCGTCAATTTCACGTGTTACCTGAACTTTGTCGCCATCTACTTTTACTTCTGAAGCAAAAGTACCCTGACCTGCACCAAGTAAAGCGCCTAGCATTTGACCAACTTGGTTAGAGTCGTCATCAATAGCTTGCTTACCCAATAAAATAAGTTGTGGTTGTTCTTGTTCAACAACACCTTTTAAGATTTTAGCCACTTCAAGTGCACCAATCTCATCGGCTGTTTCAACCAAAATACCACGGTCTGCACCAAGCGCCATTGCAGAACGAATTTGTTCCTGCGCTTCTTTAGGACCAATGGATACCACTACGATTTCTGAAACAGTTCCTTTTTCTTTTAAACGAACCGCTTCTTCCACTGCGATTTCACAGAATGGGTTAATTGACATCTTAACGTTAGTTAGGTCAACTCCACTATTATCCGGCTTAACGCGAACTTTAACGTTGGCATCTACCACACGTTTTACAGCAACAAGAGCCTTCATGTAATCCTCGGCTGTTTTAGCAAAAGTAAATATTGAGAAAAGTTAATAATAACTCTTCGCTTTAAATTTTTTAGGTGTCCTATCTTGCTATGTGATCGGCATTTCGGTCAAGTCAGAATTGTCTAAACAAGGCTAAAAATGCCGAAAATTAACTGAACGATGCGTTCATACTTTTTTATTTCTAAAAATTAACAAACCAAGCGACGATTATATAAGCAATTTTAAGCTTTGATTTATATTATGTTTTTTATTTATTTCCCTCATCAACAAGATTGATTGAAATGCAATTCAAATTGAGTTCCGCCTACAATTTAAGCAAAGTTCCTTACATAAAACCCCATAATCTGACTGTCATTAAAGATAGAAAACTTTATTTTTTGCAGTATTTTTTCAGATATAAATGCTCTTTTAAAATGTGACTGCTGGTTCACAAAACTGTATTCAGCAGTTTATTGGGTATGAAATAAACAATCTGTTTTATTTTGATGGATATTTATGCGCTTTCACCACGCCACCTCCCAGATAAAGGACATAAAAAAACTCAGCTTAAACTTGCTGAGTTTCTAAAAAGTCACGGTGGATATGACTTAAATCTATCAATTCATAGGCCTGTAAATTAAAAATTTCCCAAACTGCAATAAAATCTTCTTTTACATCTATTTTACTGCTTGCATTTGGGCGTGCTTGCCACTGCTGATCTGAAATCCATAAATAGCTTTGTTGCGTTTGCGGATGAATCGCCTGCATTTTACCTTCAGCATTAATACCCTGCACCAAACAATCGGCAGGTAGTTCTTGCTCGATCATCGGCAAGCTTATTTCGACAAAATGTTTCACTTGACGCAAGCCATAACCTGCAAAAATTTCTTTTTGGCTTGGGCTTAATTGTTCATATTTTTCTTGAAGATTCGAAATCATGGTTTTGCCTATCATTTGATATCCAAAGTGTTATGCAGTGGAACAAAAAATAATGTCATCCATGTCTATTATTCGTGTGACCCACTCTTTCTGCTTCTTTATACTGCATAACGCACTTTTTTATTATTCTACAATAGTTGCAATGACATATTGGTGAAAGCACTTTTACTTAAAGTATTAAGTACAGCACAAAGGCTTTACAACTGACTGTGAGAAAAAATTTGCAGTATGAAATAGCTATATTTTAACTTGCAAAAATAATGCCGACTTTAGGTAAAGCTTCACTTTTTACTCGCACGTGGATGTGCCTGATCATAAACTCGCGCTAACTGATCAAAGTCGACATGGGTATAAATTTGCGTGGTGCTTAAATTGCTATGCCCAAGCATTTCTTGGACTGCACGTATATCGCCACTATTCGACAACATGTGACTGGCAAAACAATGCCTTAATAAGTGTGGATGCAAATCGACATTAACGCCCGCACGCTGCGCCTGAAACTTCACCCGATTTTCAATTTGGCGTGCTTTTAAAGGTTCACCTTTTTGAGTAATAAACAATGCTGCATCGGGTACAAAATCGCCCTGCCATAAAGGGTAAATCTGCAGCCATTGCATCACCGCATCTTTGGCTTTGCGACCAAAAGGCACGATACGGGTTTTATTGCCTTTACCCGTAATGCGCAGCAATTGACGGTTAAAATCTAAATCGCGGATGCGTAAACTTTGCACTTCTGCTAGGCGTAAACCACTCGAATAGAGCAATTCTAAAATCGCTTTATCGCGTCGCCACATTTGTTGCTGCACTTCAGTTTCGGGTTCTGGCTGATCCAAAATTTGATGAATCGTTTCAATATCAATCAAACCCGGCAAAGGTCGTGGCTGACGTTTTAACTGAAAATTATCAATTGGACTAAATTGTAAATACTGCCCTTGCTCAGCCCATTTCATAAATTGACGAATCGCTGACAACATGCGCTGTAAACTGCTGCTATTTAATTGTTGCTGTTCTACTTTTTGCGCTAAATAATGGCGCAAATCTGCAGCTTCTACATCATATAAGGCAAGTTGTTGTTGCTCACAAAAGCTAAAAAAATCATTTAAATCACGCGCGTAGGCTTTTAACGTATGTGGTGACTGCTGTTGTATTTCGCGCTCTTTGAGCCACATCTTTAATAGTTGCTGCGGATCGTACATTAGTCACGCTCCGATTGCTGAACTGCGGCAAACTGAGATAAATAAGCAGCAATGTGTTCAGCCGCCTGATCTGCATGTGTTTCTAAAAACAAATGATCACCATCATGCACAATTTTTAATACGGCTTGTGGAAATTGTTGTTGTAAAAACTCACCTACCGCCAGTGGACTTATCGGGTCTTGATCACCCCATAACAACAAAATAGGCATGTTGATTTTAGCAAAGTCTACCGTGTAATCGGCCTTTGCCTCTACAAACCAGTCAGGATAATTTAAATCACTTGCTTGATAGTCTTGTCGCCAATCTTGCACCTGAAAACTGCTTAAATCCATGCCACCAGATGTTGCAACCAATACTAATCCTTTGACTTTTTCTGGATATTGCAACGCGGCAGCAACTGCAAAAATACCACCCATCGACTGTGCAATGATAATGCAATCATCTGGGATATTCGCCAACACATAAGCCTGCAAACTTGCAAAATCATGTACCTGTGAATGTGCAGGTTGATGATTAAATTCAGGATAAGCCACAATTTTTACAGCATTCTGCCACGGCAATTTTTCAATTTTTTCGATTAGCGGATGAAAAAATGCGGTATTGCCTGAAGCGCCAGGTAAAAAAATCAGTTGCGGCATAATGAGTAGAAGTTTTTAGAGTGACATTCAGTACAGCATACCTGATCCGTGCTGCAAGATACAAAAAAGCACCATTCGTTTTGAATAGTGCTTTTAAGTAAGATAAGAGCTGTTCATGTTAGAACGAAACATCAGCCCTGAAAATAATTTAAATCCAAACGACCGTGATAGACATTAGCAGTTGGCCCTGTCATCCACACCACATCGCCTTCACGCCATTCGATTTGCAACTTACCACCTGCCAGTTCAATTTCAACTGAATTAGACAATAAGCTACGGCGCATACCCGAAACGGCTGCAGCACATGCACCTGTACCACAAGCCAAGGTTTCACCTACGCCACGTTCAAACACACGCAAACGCGCATGTTTTTCGTCAATGATTTGCATAAAACCTGCATTGACGCGCTGTGGAAAACGCTCGTGTGATTCCACTTGTGGGCCAATACCTGCAACATCGGCAGTCAATACATCAGGCACAATGGTCACAGCATGAGGATTGCCTATGTTCACCACATCAATGGTCAATGCAGCACCATCTTTCAGCGCAATGTCATATAAGTTATCAGGCTCATCGGCAATGAATGGAATCTCATGCGGCAAGAATTTTGGATAGCCCATATTCACCCGCACCCAACCGTTTTGCCCCAATTCAGGCTCTACAATGCCTGCCTTGGTTTGCACCTTGATTTTGGTTTTGGTCGTAAGCTGACGTTCATGCACAAAACGTGCAAAACAACGCACACCATTGCCGCACTGCTCCACTTCAGAACCATCGGCATTGAAAATGCGATATTTAAAATCGACATTTGGTAAATCGGGCGGTTCCACAATCAGGAGTTGGTCAAAGCCAATCCCGAAGTGGCGGTCTGCAAGGCGTTGAATAGTCAGCGCATCCAAATACGCACGCTGGCTGATGAGATCAACCACCATGAAGTCATTGCCCAGACCATGCATTTTGGTAAATTCTAATAACATCTCGAATTCCCCTTATGGCAATAAACGCTCTCTTTCCCACAGCGATTCAATGCTTTCACGTTCACGAATTAAATGTGCTTGATCTGCATCGACCATGACTTCAGCTGCACGACCACGGCTGTTGTAGTTAGAACTCATCACAAAACCGTATGCGCCCGCACCCATTACAGCTAAAACATCATTTTCTTTGATCGCAAGCTGACGTTCTTTACCCAAGAAATCACCTGTTTCACAAATTGCACCAACCACATCCCACTCTAGCGTTTCAACATCAGTACGTGGGGTTACGGGCTGAATGTCCATCCATGCTTCATATAACGCAGGACGGATTAAGTCATTCATGGCAGCGTCAATAATCGCAAAGTTACGATGATTGGTCGGTTTGAGTAAATCAACTTTTGTTAGCAGCACGCCCGCATTGGCAGAGATACTACGACCCGGTTCCATATACACTTTAAGACCTAACTTTTCTAAAGCGGGACGTAAAGCATTGGCATATTCTTCAACCGTTGGTGGAGTTTCATCTTTATAAGTCACCCCTAAACCACCGCCAATATCAATGTGTTTGAGCTGAATACCCATTTCTTTTAAGGTATCAATCATCACAATCACGCGATCTAAAGCATCGACAAACGGTTGTGTTTCGGTCAATTGTGAACCGATGTGACAGTCAATTCCAACGATATCTAAGTTTGCTAAAGAAGCCGCATATTCATAAGTGCTATATACCGAATCAGACGGAATCCCGAACTTGTTTTCTTTTAAGCCTGTAGAAATATAAGGATGGGTTTTGGCATCGACATCTGGGTTAACCCGTAATGAAATTGGTGCTTTGACATTCATGCTTGCCGCAACTTTTTGAATACGGTCTAATTCTGCATGCGATTCTACGTTAAAGCAGGCAATCCCAACTTCCAACGCTTTTTGAATATCGGCTTCAGTTTTACCTAAACCTGAAAAAACAATTTTCGATGCATCACCACCTGCTTTGAGAACACGCGCCAATTCACCGCCTGTCACAATATCAAAACCTGCACCCAACTTAGCCAATACATTCAATACCGCAAGATTCGAGTTTGACTTTACCGCAAAACAAATTTGATGATCGATAAAGTGGAAAGCACGATCCATATCTAAATAATGCTTTTCAAAAGTCGCTTTTGAATAAACATAGAGTGGTGTGCCAAATTGCTGTGCGAGTTGTTGTAGCGAACATTGCTCGGCGTGCAAAACCCCTTGAATGCGGGTAAAACTCATGAATGTATCCTTTATCTAGAAAGCGTTAAGGTGTAGTCGATGTAGATGCAGCAGGTGCAGCAAACTGCTGTTGCACAGGTACGGCTGTGTCTGACGATGTTGCCGATTGCGTTGCACGTTTAGGCGCAGCATCTGGATATAACAAATATTTTGCGCGTTTGTCGTAATTTGGGTCATTGGGTAACTGTAATGTACCTGACTGACCACAACCGACCAAAACCACTGTTGTAAGCAAAACACTCATGCAGCAAATGACGGTACGCATCTGACCACCTATAAAATATTTTCGATGAAGTATAACGCGATCACTGCCGCGACCAAAGTGCTAATGCAGAGAGATTATATTGAGCTTAGTAAAAATTCTAGCTTACTTACTATTCTGCTGGCATAGATTGACCTTATCAGGTCTGAAAAATTGCGACTTCTGACACAGATAAAGTCAATTTTATTTCAAGGCATCAATTGTCAAAATCTAAAAACTATGCAAAAAATATAACGTGCTTAAAACCAAGTTCTTTTAACAGGAAGTTTTAAAGACTGGCATATCACTTGCTTAATTTTTACAACTGTTCAACTACAGTCACAAACTAAGCATTTATACACTGCGTTTATAAGAAGAAATTTATGCAAAATTTACAATCGATGATGGAAACCCTAAGCGGTTGGGTCTGGGGTCCATACATGCTGGTTCTCATTGTGGGAACGGGCGTCTTCCTCACCTTCCGCTTATTGTTCTGGCAATTCCGCATGCTGCCACTGGCTTTTAAACAAGTCTTTTGCAAACACGACAAAGCGCAAAAAGAACCGGGCGATATTTCACATTTCGCATCACTGATGACTGCACTCTCTGCCACCATTGGTACGGGAAATATTGCAGGTGTTGCAACGGCTTGCGTCCTCGGTGGCCCGGGTGCAGTGTTTTGGATGTGGATGACTGCCCTGTTTGGTATGGCGACCAAATATGGTGAAGGTGTTTTGGCGGTTAAATACCGTATTAAAAACGAAAAAGGGCAAATGTCAGGCGGCCCAATGTACTACATTGAACGCGGACTAAAATGGAAATGGCTCGCGATTATCTTTGCCTTTTTTGGCACAGTCGCCTCGTTTGGAATTGGTAGTTCAGTACAATCCAACACCGTAGCTTTAGCAGTTGAAAATAGCTTAGGTGTAGAAACTTGGATTACTGGCGTGGTAATTACCGTATTTTCTGCATTGGTGATTTTGGGCGGAATTAGCTCGATTTCCAAAGCATCTTCGGTGATTGTTCCGATTATGGCCATTCTGTATGTTACAGGCGGTTTAATTATTATCCTGAATAATTTACACCTTGTCGTGCCTGCATTTGAGCTAATTTTCCGTGATGCCTTTACTGGTGAAGCAGTTGCGGGCGGTGCAATTGGTGCAGTAATTCGTTACGGGGTTGCACGTGGCGTATTCTCCAACGAAGCAGGGATGGGTTCTGCCCCAATTGCTGCTGCGGCTGCAAAAACCGACCACCCTGCGCGTCAAGGTTTAGTGTCTATGACAGGTACCTTCATTGATACCATTATTGTCTGTAGCATCACGGGGATTGTTTTGGTAATGGGCTTCATTATGGCAGGTAATAGCTTTGGTGGTGCAACAGGTGCTGTACTCACCACACAGGTTTTTGACCAGTTATTGCCAGGCTTTGGTGGTTGGGTCGTCACTTTCGGGATCATCTTCTTCGCCTATTCCACCATTCTCGGTTGGAGCTATTATGGTGAAAAATGCTGTACTTATTTATTCGGCGAAAAATACGTGTTGATTTACCGCTTAATTTATATTGCTTCAGTGTTCATTGGCACCATCGCCACCCTAGATTTAGTCTGGTTATTTGCCGATACCTTTAATGGTTTAATGGCTGTACCAAACTTAATTGCCTTGTTGTTACTGTCTGGTGTGATTGCCAAAGAATCCAAAGACTTTATTGCGAAGCGCAAATCTGGCGAGTTGTATTAGGGTCTGTTGACAATTCGTCTATGTTTGCGGCAACGCATATTTTTTAGCTGATATAAGGCATGGGACAGGAGATTTAGTCATTCTAAATGACTGGCGCATAACGCAATAGCAGCAAAAAATATGCTTGCCCTGAAAGGCTGTGGCTAAAACTTTCTCAGATTGCGTTATGAAACTTGGCAATAGTCTCGCTATTCCCTGCGTTTCATGCCTAATCTGCTCAGTTTTAGCCTACAGCGCAAGCCATTTATGAAATGTCAACAAACCCTAAATAAACCCAATTCATTGAATTATTCCGTTCAAATCATAAATCATACAATCACCCACGTGGTTGTATGATTTTCCATGAAAAATCCAGATAACATTCATTTCGCGAACATTCCTCTGTATGCTGTAGTCAGTTTTTAATTGATGCAATGACTGGGTTATGGCAAAAGTAAAAAGTGTCTATCGCTGTGAACAATGTGGTGCAGATCATCCTAAATGGGCAGGTCAATGTTCAGAATGTGGGGAATGGAACTCACTTCATGAGGTCAGTATTGCCCCTGCGGTGACGCATCGTGCCCAACCTAAAATGGGCGGTGGCTATGCAGGACAAGCGGCCGCCATTACCACGCTTAATAAAGTGTCTGTATCGTACGAAACCCGTTTAACAACAGGCATTGGGGAATTTGACCGTGTTTTGGGTGGCGGTTTGGTTACGGGCTCTGTGGTACTGATTGGTGGAGATCCTGGTATCGGGAAATCGACCATTTTGCTACAAACTGCGACTCACATGGCGGCTGCCAATAACACAGCTTTATATATCACAGGTGAGGAATCTCTTTCGCAAGTGGCGTTACGCGCTCAACGCTTAGACTTACCCACCGATCAACTGAAAGTCATGGCAGAAACCTGTGTCGAACGGATTTGTGAAGTTTTGGCGCATGAACGCCCTGCGGTAGCCATTCTGGACTCGATTCAAACTTTATATACCGAAACGTTGCAGTCTGCTCCAGGTGGTGTTTCACAAATTCGTGAATCAGCTGCCTTGCTGACTCGTTTTGCTAAAAATAGTGGCACTGCGCTGTTTATTGTCGGTCATGTGACCAAAGAAGGGGCTTTAGCGGGGCCGCGCGTCCTTGAACACATGGTCGATTGCGTCTTGTATTTTGAAGGACAGTCAGACTCACGCTACCGTATGATTCGAGCAGTCAAAAACCGTTTCGGTGCAGTGAATGAACTGGGCGTTTTTGGCATGACCGATAAAGGCTTACGCGAGGTTGCCAATCCATCTGCGATATTTTTGAGCCGTTATGATGAGGCAATTCCAGGTTCTATTGTCATGATTAGCCGCGAAGGAACGCGACCACTTTTAGTTGAAGTACAAGCTTTGGTGGATGATGCACATGGTCAGCCTAGACGTGTGGCTTTAGGTCTGGAACAAAACCGTCTGAATATGCTATTGGCGGTGATGCATCGGCATGGCGGCGTACAAACTTCAGGGCAAGATGTGTATGTGAATGTGGTCGGCGGCTTAAAAATTACCGAAACAGGTTCAGACCTTGCTGTACTACTTGCCTGTGCTTCTAGCTTGCGTGGCAAAGCCCTGCCACAACAATTGGCAGTATTTGGTGAGGTCGGTTTATCGGGTGAAATCCGCCCAGTACCAAATGGTCAGGAACGCTTAAAAGAAGCTATTAAACACGGATTTAAATATATTATTGTGCCGCGTGGCAATGCCCCACAAAAAGCCATTGCAGGTGTGCAAATTATTGCGGTGGCGCGTTTGCATGAAGCCTTAACTGAAGCCATGAATTTAAGTGAAAACTTAGGTTAAATCCTTGGATGATATTTTTTCAGTTTCAAGAAAAAATATCATATTTATATTGAAATTCGCAGCAAATGCCTGCATAAATACACAGCTTAACTTTATTTTAATATAGGAAAATTTGATGGAAGTTCGACAGCGTGGTTTGATCGCAGCAATGCTCACAGCGACTTTATTGGTAGCTCCGTTAGCAGCAGAAGCAAAACGTGCAGGTGGCGGTAAAAGCCATGGCATGAGTCGTTCGGCTGCTCCAACTCAGTCTTACCAACAACCTCGTCAAACAACGCCAGCACAACAACCAACAACTGCACCAGCACAGCAAAAATCTGGTCCAGGCGTAGGTGGTATGGTTGCTGCAGGTGTTGCAGGTGCGGCAATTGGTGCGGTTGCTGCCAATGCCTTGGCCGATGATCAAGCTGCAAGTGCTGCCGAAGCGCAAGAGGAAAAAGGCGGTATTCCAAGCTGGATTTGGATTTTACTCGCTGCTGCTGTTGCCTTCTTCATTTTCCGTAAGATGGGCGCAAAAAAAAAACTAACGCCTAATCCGTATGCGCCAAATAGCGGTGCCAATCAGGCACCGTTTGCGCAAACACCACCTGCTGCAGCGCCACGTAACGACAATACCAATATTTTTGGTCAATCTGTTGGGGGTTCTGCCGCTTCTACCCAAGCGCCTTTTGGTCAAGCTGCCAATAATAACGCGCCATTTGGTGCAGCTTATACCAACAGTGGCAATCAATTGCCTGATGGTTCAGAGCCTGCAACCTTTTTACGTGTAGCGCGTCAGCGTTTTAACCATATTCAGTCTATGAACACAGCCAGTAATATCGCAGAAATTCAGCGTTATTTAACTCCTGATTTATATCAGTCGATGTATCAGGACATTATGGCAAACCAAGACCAAGATGTAGCAGAGTTTTCTAACTTGAATGCCATGGTGGTCGATTCTGCAACTGAAAATGGTCAATATGTCATAAGTGTACGCTTTACAGGTACAGTCAGCGAAGACCTGAACAGCTTACCGCAACCATTTACAGAAATTTGGCACTTTGTAAAACCTGCAGGCTCTAATCAAGACTGGTTAGTGGCAGGTATTCAGCAAGAGCAATAATTTCAATGGATCTAGAAAAACAGCGACTTCGGTTGCTGTTTTTTATGCCTTTCTTTATCTAAGTTGAGACCCATCATGTTTAAACAGCACGTTTAAATCTTCTAAGACATCAACTCCGAATACATCCACACTTGCCACACAAAACCAAACCCTCGATTGATTAGATCTATCAAAAAGTATCATCATTCATCAATACAGTTTATTTAGCCCACCTTCTCTTTGTATCTACCCAGAGATAAATCAAATCACGTTATCCGTATCACTTTGGTTATTTCCAGTCGATCTCCATTTACTTAGCCAACAAAAAAGCCCTGCAAACGGGCAAGGCTAAATTGTTACTGTTAAATCTATTATTCAGGCAATGGAATAAATTGCTTATCGGTATTTTGAACTTTGCGCTCACCGACTGCGACTTCCAAATCTAAGGCTTCTTCACCACGTTCAACTGAAACAGTCACCGTCGTATGCGGTGCTTGTGCAGCAACATAATTAATTAAATGCGAGGTTGAAGTAATCGCTTCATCATTCACTTTTAAAATTTTGTCACCACGTTTTAAACCTGCTTCTGCTGCAGGGCCACCGCGCAGTACATCAGCAACCACTACACCGCCTTGTGCAGGTTCTAAAATGTTGTCTTGTTGCACAGGCAACAAACTAATACCTAACCAACCACGAACCACACGTCCATCTTTTAAAATCGAGTTTAAAACCTGCTGACAGACTTGTGCAGGAATTGCAAAGCCGATGCCCAATGAACCACCTGATTGCGAGAAAATTGCCGTATTTACCCCAATCAAATTCCCTGCCACATCAATCAATGCACCACCTGAGTTACCTGGATTAATTGCTGCATCGGTTTGAATGAAATCTTCATAGGTATTAATACCCAAGTCAGAACGTCCTGTCGCAGAAATAATCCCTTGAGTCACGGTTTGTCCCACACCAAATGGGTTACCAATCGCAAGTACGACATCGCCCACTTCATTGCCACTCAGTTTAAATGGCAATACAGGCAGTTTTTCTAGATCAATTTTAATGACCGCTAAGTCTGTGTCTGGGTCAGTTCCAACAACTTTTGCAACCGCACGGCGTCCATCGTGCAAAGCCACGACAATTTGTTCAGCCTGCGCGATCACATGATTATTCGTTAAAATATAACCATCTGGACGAACAATGACCCCAGACCCCAAACTGTTTTCATTTGGGCCTTGCTTAAATTGATCGGGTAACTGATTGCCAAAAAATTCACGAAATGCAGGGTCATTTAACAATGGATGATCCATTTGTTTCACTTTTTGTGTGGTAAAAATATTTACCACCGCAGGCGCTGCCACTTTAACCGCAGCGCTATACGACACCACCCCACCTGTCCGTGTTGTATCAATTAATGGTTCAACTTTCTCGGCAGGCATTTTGACCCCATCGGCAGCCACAGGCGCTTTCGGTTTTTGCAGTTGTTGCCAAGTCACAAAGCCAATAATAACCAGAATGAGTAACACCCAAGGTAACCAGGTAAAGGTCCGGCGCACGTTTTGTACCTCTAAGTAAATTTTTTTTGATGATTAAGTCATTGAATGAGCTATTGTAAAACGAAACACAAATAGAAACATAAAAAAGCCCAAGAGTTTTGTCTTGCTTTAGTTACAATACAAAATATGTTTTGATATTGGCTAAATATGAGCAATTTGAGAAAGTTATGGCGCAGCTAAAAGAAATTATTCAATGGTGTGATCAAACTTTAAATACACATGAATTTAAAGATTACGCGCCCAACGGTTTACAAATTGAAGGTAAGTCTGAAGTTCAAAAAATTTTATGTGCAGTGACTGCCTCTCAAGAGGCTATTGATGCTGCTATTGCCCAAAATGCAGACTTACTGTTGGTACATCATGGCTATTTTTGGAAAGGCGAACCTTACCCAATTACAGGCATGCGCGGTAAACGCATCAAAAGTTTAATCCAGCATGATATTTCTTTGGTGGGTTATCACTTACCGCTCGATTCACACCCAAGTCTAGGCAATAATGCTGCCATTGCTGAATGTTTGGCATTAGAAAATTTGCAAGCCCTAGACCCGAGTGAACGTCATCCTATTGGTAATATTGGTTTTTTAAAGCAAGCCATGAGCGCAACCGAATTTCGTGACTATCTCACAGCGCGTTTAGGCTTTAAAACCATTCATCTTCCTGCCGAAAAAAGTCAGATTCAAAAAGTAGGGTTCTGCACGGGTGCAGCACAAGATTTTATTGGCAAAGCCGCAGAACAAGGTTGTGATGCCTTTATTTCGGGCGAAGTCAGTGAACGCACCTATTATGAAGCCAAAGAACTAGGCGTGCATTATTATGCCTGCGGACATCACGCGACTGAGCTCTATGGTGTACAACGACTCGCAAAAGCTATTTCAGAACAGTTTAATATTGAGTATAGTTATTTTGAATTAAATAACCCAATTTAATACACCGTTTCACCCAACGATTTCACTCAAATGACATCTGTGTTTAACATAGTCTTTAGATGTATACATTCGAGTCTTATTCTGTATGGTTATTTATACCTAATGCGCAATTTGATCTCGAAATCTATTACAATAGAGCCACTTAATGTTAAAACCCAGCAAAATGCAAGGAATTGAAAACATGACAACCATTACTTTACCGGCTTTACCATACGGTTACGAAGATCTTGCTCCACACATCAGCAAAGAAACTTTAGAATTCCACCACGACAAACACCACAACACTTATGTTGTGAACCTGAACAACTTGATCGCGGGTACGGAGCTTGAAGGTAAAACTTTAGACGAAATCATCAAAGCAACTGCAGGCGATGCAGCTAAAGCTGGTGTATTCAACAACGCAGCGCAAGTTTGGAACCACACGTTCTACTGGAACTGTATGGCGAAAAACGGTGGTGGTAAAGCTACTGGTGCTTTGGCTGCTAAAATTGATGAAGCTTTCGGTTCTTACGAAAAATTTGCTGAAGAATTTGCTGCTGCTGCAACAACTCAATTCGGTTCAGGTTGGGCTTGGTTAGTAGCTGACGAAGTGAATGGCAAACTTTCTATTATGAAAACTTCAAATGCTGACACACCAATGGCGCACGGCAAAGTTGCAGTATTGACGATTGACGTTTGGGAACACGCTTACTACATCGACTTCCGTAATGCACGTCCTGTTTACATCAAAACTTTCTTAGAAAGCCTTGTAAACTGGGATTACGCAAATGCGAAATACGCAGGTCAAGATGCTGGTGTAGAAAAATAATTTCTATTTTTCTGTAGAAAAACTGCTCTTTATGGGCAGTTTTTTTATTTTTGCAGATGAAATGAATATTTATAAAGCAAACAATACATTTCTGATGATGAACGTGTTGACGACTTAAACTTTCATCCCTAAAATGCCCCACAGATTCTCCAATAGCTCAGTCGGTAGAGCGACGGACTGTTAATCCGCAGGTCCCTGGTTCGAGCCCAGGTTGGAGAGCCAATCTATTCTCCCATAGCTCAGTCGGTAGAGCGACGGACTGTTAATCCGCAGGTCCCTGGTTCGAGCCCAGGTGGGAGAGCCAAGATTCTAAAAATCCCACGCAGTATGACGTGGGATTTTTTTTTGCAATTTTTATTGTTTTTATAGTGGATATGATGTTCTAAACGAATGGAACAGGCCTCACTCTCCCCTTAAATCAAAATTAAAACCATACAGTGAAGATCGGGCTATCCCCTCTTGTGATGACTCTATTTTTTCGCTAACTTAGGTTCATCAACAACAATAAAACTTGAAAGCCCATGCAAGCGCCTTGGTTAAAATCCCTGATTTTTTGGACAATTCTGATTGTGGTGATTTTTGCAATTTTTCAATGTACGCAAAAATCTGAAAGCAATAAAACTGCTGCGACACTCATGTATGAACGTCTGTATCAATGCAGTCGTGATCTGAACGCACAACAACAAGCCACCTTAAAACAAATTCAAAGCCAAGTGAAAACAGAAATGACTCAGCAAGAGATGCTGCAATTAATTAACTTATGTCGTAAAACCAACCCACCACAGACACGCGAAGATTATATAAAAGCCATTCAAGCACTCTAAAAACTGCGTTGAAACAAAGCTAGATGATTATTTTTAAAGCAGTTAATCTATAATTACGGTTTTTTTTCAATTCCAGCTTGACCAAAAACAGATACCCACATAGAATGCGTGTCAGATTCTCCCATAGCTCAGTCGGTAGAGCGACGGACTGTTAATCCGCAGGTCCCTGGTTCGAGCCCAGGTGGGAGAGCCAAAATTCTTAAAAAACCCACGCATTATGACGTGGGTTTTTTATTCCTGCTGTTTAGGGTCTAACGACACCGCATCATCTATGTTTGAATCCAGTCAATCGACTTTCTTGCTTATTGGCAGCTTGGCTAGCCTTGCCCTGTTTATCTTAATTTTTAAGCAATTATTTTTCCCCAAGAAAAACTTTTATCCTAAACCGATGATGACTGCTTTTGAACGCAGAATGTTTATGCGTTTAAAACAAGCTTTTCCTGAGCATCACATCTTGGCACAAGTGGCGTTTAGCGCATTAATCACCAACAACCACTATAAAATTCGTGCGCTGTTTAATCGTAAAGTGACTGATTTTGTGATCTTAAATGCAGAAATGCAGGTCATTGCAATTATAGAGTTAGATGACCCCTCACATATTGGCAAAGAACAGGAAGATGCAGAACGGGATGCAATGTTTCACGAGGCAGGTTATCGCGTTGTCCGATACACCGAGATTCCAAGTATCAGACAACTACAATCAGATTTGAGTTGAAATCATCAACTCGATATTAAGGTGTAGCTTCTGAAGCAGCTTGTGTCTGACCCGCCTGCTTCGCTTGCTGTGCTGCAGCTTCACGCGCTTCAATACGCGCAATAATTTCTGCCTGCTGTTGTTTATATTTTTCCTGATTTTTGGCATCACTATTGACTGCTAAAAATGCCATGCTGACCAAAAAGATAGGAATCAACAAACCTAAGCTTGCCAAGATAATCATCTTTTTTAGACTTGGCTTTTTTTCAGGACTTTGCTGCTCAGACTGTGACATCATATATTCCTATTTCAAACGCATCAAAATGAAGCTCAATATATCAAAATCGAGTGTAGGCACAAAGTTTCTTGTGGCTTTTGCACGTTTATTCATCTACAACTTTCTTTGAATCAATCAATAGATAAAAAACCACAGCCTGCGTACAAGCTGTGGGCAGTTCATAAACAAAGTATTGCTGAACAGTCAAAGCTGTCTATTTAATACATAATTGGATTTGCGACAAAACCTGTTTCAAACACGCCAAATGGTCAAAATCTGCAGATGGCGTGTCTTGCATCCGCCAAGCCACATAACCATCTGGGCGTACAAGCACTGCACCTGCATCGGCAATTTCAGACTTTTGCTGCCATGTTGCATACACATCTAGATGCTCATGCGCACCAATCTGAATCACATCTAAATAGGCCAAGTTGAGTTCTGCTGCAGCCGTTTTCCATGCTTTGCCTGACAAACCTGTCAGCAAGGTAAAACGACCTTTACCGACAATATCTAAAGTTGAATGTTTATGACCTTTGGCATCAATCAACCACGTATGTGGGACTTTTGCACCTGGGCGTGTAGTGGCTTGCAAGTACAATTGCGGGTCTTGTAAAAACGTTTCAGTGGTAGTTTCAGCAAGCATGGCATTAGATACATACCGCTGATTCAACTCCACTCCCTGCGCATTAAACTCATAATGTTTAATTGCCAGTGCCTGATACAATTTTTCCCGAATTTGGGCTGCTTCTGCAGTTTCTGCAAAAATAAGATCCAGCATTTCAGCTTGTGTGCTAACGCCATCATCAAAGCCAAAAACTTCTTTTAGATGTTTATAATCAAAGCGGGACTGGTTAGCACGCGCGACAATTTGCTTACCTACAGGCGCACGTTCATCACTGTATGATGCCAAGAGTTCAGGCGTTGCCCAACCTTTCACCGCATAAGCCAATTTCCAACCCAAATTGAAAGCATCTTGCATACAAGTATTAGAACCTAAACCACTCGAAGGTGGATGACGATGCACGGCATCTCCACCACAGAATACCCGTCCAACCGAATACTGGGTGGCCCAAGTTTGATTGACATACCAATAGGATACTTTTTCAATTTCAACTTCTTGGATTTCTTCGCCCACAAAGGCATTCAAACGTGCGCGAACTTGTGCTTCGGTTACCTCAGGCTCACCTTTGCTGATGTCAAAACCCCAGCCCATAATCCATTCATTCCAAGGTTGAATGGCACGTAACAAGCTCATGCCCAAGTCACCAAAACTGGCTTCAGGATTGACAATCCACTGTAAAATTGCAGGTCGATGCGCCACATATTTACTCAAGTCGGCTTTAAAAGTCACATAAACTGTACCCGCACGTGCCATTACACCTTCTAAAGGCAATTGCAATTCTTCAACCACTTTAGAACGCGCACCGTCCATCCCCACCAAATACTTGGCACGTAAACTAAATTCTGTATTCGTGATTTTATTCTGAAAAGTTGCGGTAACTCCATGTTCATCTTGGGTATGTGATAAATATTCGGTATTGAAATTATAAATTGCGCCACGCTCGGCTGCATTTTTTACCAATAATGTTTCCATTTTTGGCTGAATTAAATCGACAAAAGGACATGGACTGCCTTTGATATAATCACCGTGACGTTCATCACCTGTTCCCCAGCAACTCATACGTGCAATTTCTTCACCGACCAAACTGGTGGTAAGCAAACTTTCGCCCATTTGTTGCCACGGTGTTGCAATGGCTTTAACTTGTTCTTCGATACCCAAATCACGTAAAACTTCCATCGCCCGTTGATTGGTAATATGTGCACGCGGGCTATTGGCTAACCAGTTAAACTGGGTGAACAATTGTACTTTGATGCCATAATTCGCCAAAGCTAAGCCAAGGGTTGAACCCGCTGGCCCCGTACCAATTACCAAAACATCGGTATCGTAATGTGTCGACATACTGGACTCCTTTCACTGCCAAATCTGTTGCAAACATCTTGCGCTGCAGTGTAATCCAGTCAAAAAGTGCGCCTATTTGTATGCGTATAAACTATAGATGGATTGGTTTTAGCACTAGTTTGGCTTTGTACTGAATTTTTTGACCGATATGCAGAATGCTGTATCGGCAAAACTGCTTTGGTTTACAATTGCGGTAGACAGATGCGGGTTGATAGGCAAAGCGAATGGAATTGAGGCATTTACGTTATTTTGCTGCAGTTGCAGAAGAACAAAGTTTCACCAAAGCAGCAGATAAACTCTTTACCGCGCAACCGTCTTTAAGCCAACAAATTAAAGATTTGGAAGAAGAAGTCGGTGTAAAATTACTGGATCGTTCTGCGCGACAAATTCAATTGACCGATGAAGGTCGTGCTTTTTTACCCTATGCCCTACAAGCCATTGAAAACTCAAAATTAGCCATTGCTTCAGCGCGTCAAGTTGCCCATCAAAAAAACTATCAAATTCATATTGGTTTGTTGAATGTAGCGGAGCTAAAAGTTCTACCATTAATTTTGGAACGCTTAAAATGTGAAATTCCTGATTTGCAAATTCACATTCAAAGTCTGACTTGTTTGGAGCAAATTCAGCGTTTAAAAAATGCTGAACTCGATTTAACTTTTACCCGCTATGCAATTACACATGAAGATTTTGAAAACCTGCATATTTTGACCGAAAAGATTTATTTGGTGTCGGGGCAAAAGTCTGTGACGCATAAAACTTGCTTGAGTGTGCAAGATGTAATGCAACACAATTTAATTATGTGCGAACAAAATGCCTCACCTGTTTTTTATGAACACGTTACCGACACCATTCCTGTAGAGCAGATGCCTACAGAACGCTTACTTTGGGTGACCAATGTTTTGCAGCATATTAATTTGATTAATCTGGGCATGGGCTACAGTTTTGTACCTGAATATTTATTACGCTTTCTAGCCGATCATGTGGTGATTTTAGATACCAATTTTGAAGTGCAAGCTTTAAATTTATATGCCAATTATCGTAAGCAAAATCAAAATCTGGCTTTGCAACTGATTACGCAGGAGTTAAAAAGGGTTTAGTCGCAAATGGTTTAACAAGAAAAATACGGCAAAAATATCTATAAAAAAAGCATCTGACCAGCAATATCATCAGATGCTTTGTTAGATTTTTTATTCAATGAAAGGGTTTACATTAAAGCCAATACAATTCCCACAAAAATAATCAGCCCTACCCAACGGTTATGACGAAATGCCCAAAAACAGCGTTGCGGGTCTTTATCTTTGGTTTTACTCCATTGGTATATAAAGTCTGCAACCACAACCAGTAATGCCGCTAAACCAAACGGAATCAGTAAATTTTCTAACCACAATGCCGTACCAATCAAAAGTACACTGCCCGCTTGCAACAATGAAATAATCTGAATGTCATAGCGACCAAATAAAATTGCGGTAGATTTCACCCCAATTTTCAAATCATATTCACGGTCAGTAATTGCATATTGGGTGTCATAAGCCACAGTCCACGCCAAATTGCCAAAATACAATAACCAACAAGTAAGATCAGGCGTTGCACCTACAGCGGTATAAGCCATCGGGATAGACCATGAAAATGCAGCTCCCAAGAACACTTGCGGCAAATGAGTGTAGCGTTTCATAAACGGATAAATAAACGCTAAAAATAATGCCCCAAATGACCAATAAAAAGTTTCAATCGGTAAGAACAACAACATGGCTGCGCTAAGTGCAACCAAACCCAAGAATACATAAATGGCTTCTTTGGCACTAATCACACCCGTGGCTAAAGGACGTGTTTTGGTACGCTCCACATGACCATCCACCTTACGGTCAGCAAAGTCATTAATGGCACAACCTGCGGCGCGCATAAAAATTGTGCCTAGAATCATAGGGATTAATATCCCGATAGATGGCATGCCCTGATTAGCAATCCACAAGGCCCACATGGTTGGCCAAAACACCAGTTCTGTGCCAATCGGTTTATCGAAACGACACAAATAATAATATGCTTCTAAACGCTCACGCCACGTGATCTGCTGTGCCAATGCCATACCAATCTCGTATCTTAATGTTGTTGAATAAATTGCTCAAAACGGGGTAAAAAAGTTTCTTGCACAATAAATTTACAGCCATGCCAAGTATAGCAACTCTGCCGTGTCCAGCCTTCATCGAGCAAAACCACACGCCTTTGACACAACGGATTGGTACGCTGAAATAAAAACCAGCCAATGGGTTTATTGCCAATATGCTGAAATAAGCGGGCTTTGCTTTGTAAACTTAAAATCGGAAAAATACTTTTGGCTTTGACCCACGGCTGTTCATCGCAACCATATAAATAACTTTCACGCACCCATGAGGTGTGCCAATGTGGCATTTGCATCCACTGGGCATCTTGTAAATTTAAACGTTGAAAAGATTGTTGCAGCGGTTCAACTTTAAATTGTCCGCCTGCGAGCTGAGTCAGTTGTTGGGTCAAAGAACCTGCTGCATATAGCCATGTTTTTAATTCAGAAGGCAGATTTGCCTGCTTGGGAAAAATAGGCTGTGTTCGCATGTTCCGCCACCTTAACAAGATAGCCTAGTGTAGCCCAAATTTAGGCAAAGTTTTGTGACCGATGGCGCAATTCCCTGCAATTATCCAAAAAAATTAAGCGAATTCTTATATTTTGATAAAATCCATGCCAATTCAAAACCATGATTGCACCATCTAAAACAAAAAACCCGCCGAAGCGGGTTTTTCAAATTTAAGATTTTTGATGTATTACAAGCTGTAGTACATATCAAATTCAACTGGGTGAGTGGTCGTGTTCAAACGACGTACATCTTCAGTTTTCAATTCGATATAAGCATCAAGCATGTCTTTGGTGAATACACCACCTTTTAATAAATAGTCGTGATCTTCTTTCAAAGCATCAAGCGCCATTTCTAGGTTGTGTGCCACAGTTGGGATTTTTGCTTCTTCTTCAGGCGGAAGGTCATACAAGTTTTTATCTGCAGCTTCACCTGGGTGAATCTTGTTTTGAATACCGTCAAGACCCGCCATCAACAATGCCGCAAAACCTAAGTACGGGTTCATCATTGGATCAGGGAAACGCGCTTCAATACGTTTGCCTTTCGGGCTAGACACGTAAGGAATACGAATAGATGCAGAACGGTTACGCGCTGAGTAAGCCAACATAATTGGTGCTTCAAAGTGCGGTACTAAACGCTTATATGAGTTGGTCGATGGGTTAGTCAACGCGTTCAAAGAGCGGGCATGTTTGATAATACCGCCAATGAAGTACAACGCCATTTCTGACAAACCTGCGTATTCATCGCCTGCGAATAAGTTTTTGCCATCTTTAGAGATAGACATGTGTACGTGCATACCTGAACCGTTATCGCCTACCATTGGTTTAGGCATAAAGGTTGCAGTTTTTGCATATTGATGCGCAACGTTCCAAACTGCATATTTGAACTGTTGCACTTCGTCAGCCTTACGCACCATAGTATTGAAGCTCACACCAATTTCTAACTGGCAAGATGCAACTTCATGGTGATGTACTTCTACACGACCAGGCCCCATGATTTCTTCAATTTTTGCACACATATCTGCACGCATATCTTGAGAAGAATCTACTGGTGGTACTGGGAAATAACCGCCTTTCACACGTGGACGGTGACCTGAGTTACCAGCTTCGTAGTCTTTACCTGTAGACCATGCAGCTTCTTCAGCGATTAATGTGTGGCGCGCGCCAGACATATCGATGTCCCATTTTACTTCGTCAAATACAAAGAATTCTGGTTCTGGGCCAAAGAAAGCAGTATCACCAATACCTGTCGATTTTAAATATTCTTCAGCACGGCGAGCAATAGAGCGTGGATCGCGGTCATAGCCTTGACCTGTCGATGGTTCGATAACATCACACGTTACAACCACTGTTGGTTCTGCAAAGAACGGGTCAATAAAACCTGTGTTGGCATCTGGGCGTAAGATCATGTCTGATGCTTCGATTCCTTTCCAGCCTTCAATTGAAGAACCATCAAACATTTTACCGTCTTCAAAGGTATCTTCATCGATACTGTCTGCAGGATAAGTTACGTGCTGCTCTTTACCCTTAGTATCTGTAAAGCGGAAATCGACCCATTTTGCACCACTTTCTTGGATGAGTTGAAGGACCTTGTTCGCCATGCTCATTTTGCTCCGATGTTTTTTGTTGCACCCGAAAGTGCGTGTTAGTAGTTGGCAGTTATTAAGCAATTAGCGTACCAACTTTTAAAAGCAAAGCTAAAACCATGAATTCCGTATGAGAATACATCATTTAAAAAAATTACTTTGTCTCTATTATACTGTCAGAAATACGATTTGCACCATATTCAAACACTGTTCATTTGATTTGATTTAAAACTGCAAAACATAGCACCATTTTAGTGCATTTATGTTTTATTTCTGTTGAATTGTAGATCAAAAAATAGCTCAAACTGTATCTATGCAAGTATTTTGCTGTGCCGTACTTTCATTGAGCAATGCAAATTATTCAACAATATTAAACAACACTTTATTTTTTATTGAGCAAAAATAATAAGATCGTTTAAAAATCCTAAATCTGTATTCTTTTCGAGCAAGCTGATTGAAAATACCTTTACTACACATTTGTATTTTCTATCGATGTTTTGCAATCAAACTGCCTGACGTGAACCGCTAATAACATGCGCCATGATGCTACTTTTTAGCGCATTTTTTACGTTATCTATAAGTGTGAAGCTAAAATATGACTGCTGAATGACCCTGCTTGATCAAGTGATCATTTCTTTCAGATCAAACTTGAACAATGTGTAATAAGCTTTGAAAATCTATGAACTGGTGAATGCGCTGATAAGCTTTAACAGGGATTATCATATAAATAGTCCGCAGAAAATACTTATTATTTGCTATGATGATAAGTGCTTTCTTATTCCACCTTCTTTTCGACAAGAAAAATAAAGTCCTTTCTCATTATAGGCGCAGGAATAAAGCAAATTATCTCAGACTCTTTAGCACTTAAAGTGTTCAATTTTCAATAGGTTAGCTCATGCTTTTAATGATCGATAACTATGACTCTTTTACCTACAACATCGTCCAGTATTTTGGCGAGTTAAATCAGGAAGTAAAAGTCGTTCGTAATGATGCCGTGACATTAGAAGATATTGAGCGATGGCAACCCAAGTATTTGGTGATTGGCCCAGGCCCTTGTTCTCCATCTGAAGCAGGGATTTCTATTCCTGCAATTCAGCATTTTGCAGGCAAAATTCCGTTACTGGGTGTGTGTTTAGGACACCAAAGTATCGGACAAGCCTTTGGTGGAAACATTGTGCGCGCTAAAACCGTGATGCATGGTCGTTTATCGGATATGTACCACAGCAACACAGGTATTTTTAGCAATCTGCCTTCACCATTTTCTGCAACCCGTTACCACTCTTTGGTGATTGATCAAGCAACCTTGCCAGATTGTCTGGAAGTGACATGCTGGACCAAAGAAGCAGATGGTTCGATGGAAGAAATTATGGGCGTGAAGCACAAAACTTTGCCTGTTGAAGGCGTGCAATTTCACCCCGAATCGATCCTGAGCCAACACGGTCATCAAATCTTTAAAAACTTTTTGGAAATTTACGCATAATGAGCGAGTCAAATCACATGAATATTCAACAAGCACTCAACCATATTACAAAACAAATTCACCTGACTCAGCCTCAAATGGAAGATGTGATGCGCGCGATTATGTCGGGCGAAGCAACAGACGCTCAAATTGGTGCATTGATGATGGGCTTACGCTTAAAAGGCGAAAGCATTGATGAAATTACTGCTGCTGCACGTGTAATGCGTGAATTTGCCATCAAAATTGATGTCAGCGATATTCCTTTTCTCGTGGATATTGTCGGCACAGGTGGCGATGGTCAAAACCTATTTAACGTATCTACCGCCTCTGCTTTTGTGATTGCAGCGGCAGGTGCAACCATTGCCAAACACGGTAACCGTGGTGTTTCAACCAAATCAGGTTCATCCGACTTACTTGAGCAAGCAGGCATTAATCTTGATTTAAACATGCAACAAACTGAGCGCTGTATTCGTGAAATGGGCGTGGGTTTCTTGTTTGCTCCGAATCATCACAAAGCCATGAAATATGCGGTTGCACCACGTAAAGAGTTAGGTATTCGCAGTATTTTCAACTTGCTTGGACCATTGACCAACCCTGCGGGTGTAAAGCGTTTTGTCATTGGTGTATTTAGCAATGAATTGTGCCGCCCGATTGCAGAAGTGATGAAACAGCTCGGTGCTGAGCATGTCATGGTGGTGCATTCTAAAGATGGTTTAGATGAAATTAGCCTTGCTTCGAGCACTTATGTTGCAGAGCTCAAAGATGGTGAAATTACCGAATGGGAACTTACCCCTGAAAGCGTGGGAATTGAATCTCAAACTTTAACAGGACTGATTGTAGAAAACTCAGCTGAAAGCTTGAGTTTGATTAAAGATGCTTTGGGCAAAAACAAATCAGACAAAGGCGAAAAAGCGGCCAATATGATTGCACTCAATGCGGGTGCGGGTATCTATGTTTCGGGTCTAACCACAAGCTACAAACAAGGTGTCGCTTTGGCACATGACATTATTTATGGTGGACAAGCTTTGGAAAAAATGGGCGTGTTGTCTGAATTTACCAAAACGCTCAAACAGTACGAAGCATAAAGCAAATCAGGAAGGTGCATCATGGTGGATATTAGCAATACCATTTTAGGTAAAATTGTAGAACGTAAAAAAGAAGAGTTTGCCGAGCGTTTAAAACAACACAGTTATGCAGACCTAGAACAATTGGCACGTGCAGCGACACCTGCACGCGGCTTTGCACAAGCCTTGCATAACAAACGCCCTGCAGTGATTGCAGAAATTAAAAAAGCGTCGCCATCTAAAGGCATTATTCGTGAAAACTTTGACCCTGCCGAAATTGCACAGCAATATGAAGCAGCAGGTGCAGCCTGCTTATCTGTACTGACCGATGTCGATTTCTTTCAGGGTGCAGATGAAAATATTCAGATTGCCCGTTCACACTGTAACTTGCCTGCCCTGCGCAAAGATTTCTTGATTGATCCGTATGGTGTGGTGGAAGCACGTGCCTTACATGCAGACTGTGTGTTATTGATTGTATCTTGCTTATCTGACCAACAGTTGGAAGAAATGTCGGAAACGGCTTTTGAACATCATTTAGATGTGTTGGTTGAAGTGCATGATGAAACTGAATTGGAACGTGCTTTAAATCTTTCAGAGCGTTGTATTTTAGGGGTCAATAACCGAAATTTAAAAACCTTTGAAGTCGATTTAAATACCTCATTGCGTTTAAAAAACTTGTTGCCACCTGCACGTTTATTGGTCACGGAAAGTGGTATCGCCACACCAGAAGACGTCCGTATGATGCAAGACCATGATATTCACAGTTTCTTGGTCGGTGAAAGTTTTATGAAACAAGCACGTCCTGACCATGCCTTTACGGCACTGTTTGGTCAGCCTGAAAATCTATAATCCAATTTGAAATACCATGAGTAAACATGATTCTTCGCTTTCTAAAGAACAGTACAATTTACTGAAATCTTTTAAAAAGCAAATCACTCAGCCTCATACTTCAAGCATTGCCAAGCCGTCTGAGCCCAAAGTTCAGACGCCTGAGCAACAACAGGAAGATGATCTCGCATTGTTTCGTCAGCAAATGCAAGGCGTTCAAAAAATGGATGCAGGCAATATTGTAAAAATCGAACACACTGCCAAGAAAAAACCAGATGCTCAAACGCTGGCCAAACGTGCAGCAGCCATAGGGCCTATGGAAACCGATGACACCTTGCTGTCCGATACGCAAGCCATGCTCAATCCAGTGGGTAGCCAAGCTTCGCTGAGCTATCGCATTGCAACTTTGCAACATAAAGTCTTTGAAGATTTAAAAGCAGGCAACTTACGCTGGTTTGAAGCTGTTGATTTGCACGGTTGTACGGTAGAAGAAGCGCGGGTAGCCGTTTTGCAAATCATTCAAATGGCTAAAGATGAAAACCAGAACGTGATTAAAATTGTGCATGGCAAAGGCCCTGAAGCCATTTTAAAAACTTATGTAAATGGCTGGCTGCGTCAGCATCGTGATGTTTTGGCTTTTGTGAGTGCGCCTGAAAAACAAGGTGGCACTGGTGCAGTTTTAGTGTTGCTTAAACGCAGCGAAAAGAACCCAAAGTTTAAACAGTAATCGGTTTCATCTTTTAAACAAGGCATTGCAATAGTTTTCTGTTACAATGCCGACCTTGTTCAATATCAGTGTAAGTGAACACGTCTTATGTCTATGCAGCAATCCTACGCAAACATCCTAACCGCCGTTGGTGAAGATCTTAATCGTCCAGGTCTAAAAGATACGCCGATGCGTGCTGCTAAAGCTTTTTCGTATTTAACTTCGGGCTATAGCCAAACCTTAGCCGAAGTGACCAATAATGCCGTATTTCCATCCGACAACCGTGAAATGGTCTTGGTGAAAAATATTGAGTTCTACTCACTGTGTGAACATCATTTATTGCCATTTTATGGTCGCGTGCATATTGCTTATTTGCCTGAAGGCAATGTTTTAGGCTTGTCTAAATTTGCCCGCATCACCGAAATGTTTGCACGTCGTTTGCAAATTCAAGAAAACCTAACTCAGCAAATTGCGGAAGCTGTTGCCGAAGTGACCAAAGCACGCGGTGTTGCTGTGGTGATTGATTCAGCCCACATGTGCATGATGATGCGCGGTGTAGGCAAACAGGAATCGACCACACGTACTGTGTCTTTTGTAGGTGACTTTAAAACAGATAAAGAAGCCCGTCGTGAATTTTTAAGTGCGGTGCCTGAAAGTTTTTAAATTGTGGCTAAGTTCCACAATCAAATAAAAAATCCCGAAATTTATGTTCGGGATTTTTTTGGTTTTAGATTAAAAAATCAGCTTGATACATCTTCATCTTTAGCCTACAGACACATTGTTGCGTCCATTATTTTTTGCCATATACAAGGCTTTATCCACTTCTTCAAAAAAACGTTGATAGTCTGGATGTCCATCATATTCATGCACACCAATACTAATAGTAAAGTTAAATTCTTCACCTGTTGATGTTTTTAAAGTGGCTTTTTCGACACGTTTACGAATATTTTCTGCAACCACTAAGGCACGATCAATGGTGGTATCAATCTGTAACAGTAAAAATTCTTCGCCACCAATACGGAAAGCATAGTCACTGCCTTTTGCATATTGCAAAATCACATCAGCTAAAAACTGTAATGCATCATCTCCTGCTGCATGTCCATAACGGTCATTGATTGATTTAAAATGATCGGCATCTATCGCCAACAATGTTAAAGGCGAATTATTTTTTCGTGAAAAATTAATTTCACGGGACACGATGGTATTTAAATAACGGCGGTTGAGCAGTTGAGTTAAGGCATCATTGCCTGAACTGATATATTCAGACACCTGAAAAATTTGATCGACTAAATGCAAAATTTCACGATTCTTGGCACGAATGGATTGAATCATTTCAATTGCCTGTGCCTGACTTTCACATTGACCAATTTTCTGAATTAATTCATCCACCTGATAAATAAATTCAGTAATAGTTTGTACTTGTTCCGAACTTGAAAATGCATAAGCCGCTTTATGAATAAACCATAAACCAAATTCTGTTTTAGATAAAATCGGTTGCGTCATTTTGGTGTGATCGGACACCACCTGAAACATCAGTTCATTTTCCCAATCCAGCAAAGTTCCACGTTGTCGATCTTTGTGCACGGCAACATCTTGCATGGCAGAAAATAAGCGATAGGTATGTTTCATATCATTATGTACTTCGACCTTCATTTCATAAGATCGGCACATAATTTCTGTGGCAAAGCATAAAATTTGGCTTAAATAATTAAACTGATTTAAGTTGCTATTGGCTTCTGTTGCAAAAAACTCAAAAGCCTTTTTTATAATAACGCGCACACCACGAATAATCAGCCAAGATGGAATTTGTACACGTGCATGCACATCGCCCACTTTAAATTGCTTTTCTACAATCTCGTTATAATTGTGTTGAAACGGAACTTCAAAACTGGAAATTAGCCACTGATATAAAGAGTTTTTTAAGCGATTCTTCACCATCTCTGCAGACAAAAATTCTGTCGCATGTTCTTCAAGCAACATTTGCTGATAGAACTCGATCACAAAATCTTCTGCATGTGCTTGAATAAACTGGAATGTCGCTTGCAAATCTTCTGGCTTAAATTGCTCGCAAATTGACTTCCATTGCTCTGCAAGCTCATGCGTACACTCTTGATACATCCACAACAACCGAGCCAAAAGAAACTGCTAAATTTTAACGGGTTTCACCAGCAACTCAACTTGTTTAGCTGGTTTTTTACAATTCAGTATAAATTCAACAGCTCTTTAAAAAAAATGCACATAGCCTAAACTGGTCTTGTTCCAGTCCTGTTTGTCCTGTTGTTGATATTCCCAACCCAATCGCAACACATGCTGCGGGTTGAGTACATATTGCAACTGGCTGTTCAGCTTAAATTGCCATTGGTGACGATCTTCCCAATACGGTAATTCAAGCTGAACCAAACTATTCATGCGTGCTGACCAGATATTTTGACAACCCAGTGTTGGGCCAATTCCAACACGCCAGCCTTTGTCTAAAGCCTTACCCGCTTGCACATGATTTTGAATTTGCACATAACACAAATGTTCACGCGCTTGATTAGCCACGCTATAACCAAACTGTGTTTTTAAACTTAAAACACCATGCTGTTCCGTTTCGCTAAAAGCCCCGTGCGAATTCAGGGCTTCTTGCTGCCAACCCAAATTAAAGCCCCAACTAAGTGGTGTTTTAAATGCGGTCATTGGGTTATAAGAGTTCACCGAGAGTAAATCTAACTGATTCAGTTTTAAGCGGTCTTCACGATATTGCACAGAAGCTTCTAAAAAGTTGAGCTGCGTCCCTGTACGAAAACCACCTTGCGGATCAAGTAAGTCATGGTAAGCCTGTCGATGACTCAACTCTACAAAATGCTCGCCTTGCACGTCGCCAGTACGCACAGCAAAGCTTCGTGCATGATGCCCCTGCACAGGATCGACCTGAGGGCGTGCGACATCCTGACGTTGTTTTTCTAAATTGATCTGACTTCTTAAACTTAAAATTTGTCTCAGTCGCGGTTGTGCAATTTTGGCTTCAATTTTGCGTCCAATCAGTTTCAGATACAAATCGTCATAAGCCATTTCCAGAATTTTAGCTTGATCGATTTGGCTGTAATTTTGCAAAATTGCCGCCACATTTTCAGGTTCTGCTTCGGCCACTTGATGGGCAGTTTTTGCCAACGCTGTGCCATGTTGTCTAGCTTGCGCCAATAACTGAGTTTCCAAAGCAGGACGATAGACAACATCTGCCACTAAATTTTCCTGCTCTACAGCTTTTAGTGTTTCAATTGGAATAGATGCGACTCTAAACTGCTGCTGTAAATTCAGCTCAGGGCGCACCAAATCCATTAAGCCCAATAAGCGATAGGCACAATTGTCACTGATAAAATAATACGGAAATTGCACATGCTTCATTTCCCAAAAGTGCTGCACCAAAAATGTGGTTTCCTGCTCATTCAGTGCCAGTTCGTACTCCCACAAATCTCGGCTTTCTAAATCACCATATTCTTTTACTTTGCGGTAATACGGCATCAGTGAATATTCACCCGGATATTGCCCTGTAAGTCCTTTCCATGCATAAGACCAATCTTCGCTGCCCGTTACCGTTGCTGCATAATTGACAGCATAGGAAATTAAATTCAGTTGTTTTTGATCTTTTGGGTCTAAGCGCAATAAAGTATGCCCAAACATAGAACTTGGATTGCCCATAAAGTCTGTGGCATAAATCAGCACTGCTTTATAAGGTTTAATTTGTCCAATCCATTCGTCCAATTCAGGACATTGCACCTGTGCCAAATCTTGTTGAGGAATTTGTAATTGTTCAATTAACCAGCGGCTACGTGCAGGAAATTTGCACTGCACCGATTGATTGGCAGGCGCTGTTTCAAATAATGCCTGCACATTGCGAAGTAACTCTTGGTCTAAATTGCTTCCGCCTTGTTCCGACACAAAATAGCCCGCATATTGCACTTCACTTTTACCTTGCTGTGCATACATTAAACGCTGCCAAGTCACCTGTTCTGCCAAGTGTAGGTCTTTGGCTTTTTGCACATAATGTGCGGAAGATATTGCTAATTTATTTGTATTTTGTACTGTAGAAGTGGCTGTAAGTGGCTGAATCTGTATTGGAGATATTTCAGGAGATAACGCAAAAACCGTAGGAGATAAAAAAACTAAACTACTTAAAATAATGGATTTCATGGACATTTTATAAATTTTATATACATATTCAGGCTTAAACGTATTCTTGTGCTATAAAAAAGCCCTGCGAATAATGCAGGGCTTTTATTCAAACTTAAACGTATGCTTTTAAAACGTCATCATTCGCCATCACGTTCTGTAAAGATGCCAATACTTCTAAAGAAGTCTGGTTTTCTGCAGAATAAATAGATGCAAAGTTTTGCTTAGAAACCGCAAAGAAATGTGCTTTATCTTCTGCTTTAATGCTTAATAATTCAGCCAATACGTTCAAGCTTTCGCCTTCACCAACTGCCATGTCGCGTGCCAATGTTTCAGCATTTTCATTGGTAAATGTCACAACTTGTGCAGTTACTGTACCTGTACCGCTACAACCTAAAGTACCAAATGTGATACCAAACAATTGGTTCGCAAAAATACCGTTTGTAGTTGCTGCTAAAATTTTTGCAACTTTGCCAGACTGACCTGCCCAAACTTGAGAACCGATACCACAACCTGCATCACGGTCTGCAAATGCTGCTGTAGAACCCAATGCCAAGACAGCAGCCAATGCTAATTTTTTAATCATCGCCTTACTCCAGAGATTTATTATAGGACTTACGCATTGACGGATTCAAAAAAGTATTAAAATACGTTATAAAGTATCTGTGATCAGACGAATTAAACATGCTTCTACAGCAACTTGTACATTACCCATTTATATGGGCTTTCTCATGA
>NZ_JAYFSK010000021.1:0-39741 GCF_041464035.1 Acinetobacter sp. AL9
GATGTTAATGCATCAATTAATATCCTGCGATATGCGGATAAAGATTTAATCACTGCATAAGTGGTGATTAAGGCGGTGAGTTACACCGTGACAGCCTATGGAATTGAGGTAATCCCTAAAGCAAATGCTTTAGGTTCTTGATGGTGAAGTAGGAATTAAACATCAAACCCACATTGAGTAGGTTTGAGTAGGTTTTAAATAACGGTTATTCACTCGAGATAAATTCATCAAGCTGCGACTTTTTGTAAGGCAACACCTGTGACTTTTTGAATTTCATCAAAACTGACATCGGGTGCAAGTTCAATCAACTTTACGCCTTGTGGAGTAATATCAAGCACGCCTAAGTCGGTAATGATACGATGCACCACCGCTTTACCTGTGAGTGGCAAACTGCACTGCGATACAATTTTAGGCGTACCATCTTTGGCACAATGTTCCATCAACACCACAACTTTTTGTACGCCTGCAACCAAATCCATTGCACCGCCCATACCTTTAACTTTCTTGCCGGGAATCATCCAGTTGGCAAGATCGCCTTGTTCAGAAACTTCCATTGCCCCTAAAATAGCGATATTGACATGCCCGCCACGAATCATGGCAAAGGAATCTGCGCTAGAGAAAAAAGCCGCACCTTTACGCGCTGTCACAGTTTGTTTACCTGCATTGATCAGGTCGGCATCTACAGTTTCGGCAGTTGGGAACTCACCAATGCCAAGCAAGCCATTTTCGGACTGTAACCAGACATTGATATGTTCAGGAATATAATTGGCGACCAGTGTGGGTAAGCCAATGCCTAAATTGACATAAAAACCATCTTCTAATTCTTGTGCAGCGCGCTGCGCCATTTGATTACGCGTCCAAGCCATGTCTTAAGCCTCCGCCTTTAAAGTCATTTGTTCAATCCGTTTTTCTGGGCTTGCATTGAGGACAATGCGGTTCACATAAATACCAGCTAAGTGGATTTCGTCGGGGTCTAAATCGCCAATTTCAACGATTTGTTCAACTTCGGCAATGGTGATTTTGCCTGCCATAGCACAAACAGGATTAAAGTTTTGTGCTGTTTTACGGAAAATAAGATTACCCGCTTTATCTGCTTTGTAGGCTTTGACCAAAGCGACATCTGCAGTCAAAGATTCTTCTAAAATATAATCTTTGCCGTTAAATTCACGGACTTCTTTGCCTTCTGCAATGACAGTGCCTACACCTGTTGGGGTGAAAAATGCAGGAATACCCGCACCGCCTGCGCGTAATTTTTCTGCCAGTGTGCCTTGCGGGGTAAGTTCAACTTCCAGTTCACCGCTTAAAAACTGGCGTTCAAATTCTTTATTTTCGCCGACATAAGATGAAATCATTTTTTTAATTTGTTTGGTTTCAAGCAATAAGCCTAAACCAAAACCATCGACCCCTGCGTTGTTGGAAATACAAGTCAGCTGTTTCACACCTGTATCTTTTAACGCAGCAATCAAGGCTTCAGGAATACCGCATAAACCAAAACCACCCACCGCCAAGGTATGCCCATCTTGAACCACGCCATTTAATGCAGCTTGTGCGCTGTCATATACTTTATTGGACATTTGTCACCTCTTTATTCTCTGCACGGCATTCACTTGCCATGTTGTGTTGTTGCCATCCTTATTGCTTATGTTCCAATGCTATTGAGGATGAAATGGGTTTTAAGCACAAACCTTTTGCCAGTAGGCATTGGCATAGTGAGATGGATTATCACGCTGTAAGATATTGCTGATGTTGCGACTGGCTTGCATCAGCGGCTCTAACCGCACACCTGTTTCAAAACCCATCTTGGACAGTAAATAGTACAAGTCTTCGGTAGACACATTGCCCGATGCACCTTTGGCATACGGACAGCCACCCAAACCAGCAATGGATGAATCAAATACACGAATGCCTTGTAAGAGCGATTGATAAATATTGGCAATCGCCATGCCGTAAGTATTGTGAAAATGACCTGCTAAAACTTTGGCATCGACCTCTGCCAAACATGCATCCCAGACTTTTTGCACACGGTCAGGGGTTGCTGTACCAATGGTTTCACCCAAAGACACTTCATAGCAGCCCATGTCCAATAATTGCTGTGTGACTTTTGCGACTTGTTTCGGGTCAATTGCGCCTTCATAAGGACAGTCCACCATACAAGATACATAACCACGCACGCGAATGTTGTGCGCTTTGGCTTGACGCATGACATCGCTAAATTTTTCCAAACTTTCTTCAATTGAACAGTTGATATTTTTTCGGGTAAAGCTTTCAGAAGCGGCGGTAAACACGGCAACTTCTTTGCAACCCACCGCCAAAGCCGACTCAAAACCTTTTGAGTTTGGGGTCAGTAAACTGAATTGAATGTTTGGGTTTTGTGGCAGGCTGGCAAACAGCACATCGCTGTCTGCCATTTGCGGTACCCATTTGGCCGATACGCAAGAACCGACCTCAATGCTGCTTAAACCTGTTTGCATTAAATCCAAAATCAGGTTTTTACGGTCTGCCAAAGTGAGTGGCGTTTTCTCATTTTGCAGACCATCTCGTGGGCCAACCTCTACAATTTTGACAAATTCAGTCATGCAACTTCCTCCGTCAAGGCTTCAAATTCAACCAGTTCATCGCCTGCTTTGACCTGATCGCCCGCTTGGAAGTACGAACTTGCCACAATGCCATCGAAAGGCGCACGAATTGAATATTCAATTTTCATGGCTTCCAGTGTCATCAGTACATCATCTTTTTTCACACGGGCATTGGCTGCCACCAAAACTTGGGTGATTACACCCGGCATTGGTGCAGTCAGATTGTTGGCATTGTCTTGTTGATCATCGCTGTTAAAGTTTGCTTGTACATAGCTAAACACATGACGCTGACCGTTTTGGAACAGGGTGATGCCTTGCGCATGTTGGTTAAATGCTATTTTTTGTTGCTGACCATTGATACAAACCTGTAGACGATGTGCATCCAAAAGCTCGCCTTGAACGCTCAGCGTTTGCCCATTGTAGTGAGCCTCAAAACCAGAAGTGCATGGTTTTAACTGGATTTTGAGTGTTTGGTCATTGCACTGTAATTGCACTGTGTGGGCGCTTTGCTGATTTAAGCGCCAGAAGTGGTCTTTTTGCCAAACCGCGTTGTTTGCCGCTTTGTTGTTTTGAATACGAGAAAGTACATCAATTAACGCAGCTGCAACGACAGTTTCTGTAGCGACTTCAGGTTTTGCGTTAAGTAAAAATGCTTCCTCACGTTGAATAAGCCCTGTATCCAAATTGGCATGTTTAAAGGAATCACACAGCACCAAACGATCCAAGAATGCAATGTTGTTGCCTAAACCATCGACGTGGAACTGACCTAAAGCATGGTGCATTTGCGTTAATGCTGCTTCACGGTTTTTACCCCAAACAATCAGTTTGGCAATCATTGGGTCGTAGTAGGTGCTGATTTCATCACCTTCGACAATCCCGCTATCGACACGTACGGCATCATTTTGCTCTGGATAATGCAGATAGCTGATTTGACCAATGGCAGGAATAAAGCCTTTTTCTGGTTCTTCGGCATACACACGCGCTTCAAGGGCATGACCATGAATTTGCAATTCATGTTGCTGTTTTGGCAATGGCTCACCAAAAGCAACTCGCAATTGCCACTCAACCAAGTCTTGCCCTGTAATCATTTCTGTGACGGGGTGTTCGACCTGCAAGCGGGTATTCATTTCCATGAAATAAGCAGTACCGTCTTGCTCGACAATAAACTCTACCGTACCTGCGCCCACGTAATTTACAGCACATGCGGCATCAATTGCGGCTTGGCGCATAGTTTCGAGTTTATCTTCTGGCATTTTTGGTGCAGGTGCTTCTTCAAGCACTTTTTGGTGGCGACGTTGTACCGAGCAATCACGTTCAAACAAATGCACGTAGTTGCCGTGAGTATCGCCAAAAACCTGTACTTCAATATGACGTGGTTGAATCACATAGCGTTCAATCAGCACATCTTCATTACCAAAGCTAGAACGTGCTTCACTTTTACATGAAGCGAGTGAGCTGAGAAAGTCTTCACTGCGTTCTACTAAACGCATGCCTTTACCGCCACCGCCTGCACTGGCTTTAATGAGCACAGGATAACCAATGCTGTCGGCTTGTTGCTTTAAAAATGCCGCATCTTGATTGCTGCCGTGGTAGCCCGGAGTTAGTGGCACACCTGCTTTTTCCATCAAGGCTTTAGAGGTTGCTTTTAGACCCATCGCCAAAATGGCTTCAACTGGCGGGCCAATAAAAACAATATTGTTGTCTTTACAGGCAAGTGCGAATTGGTCATTTTCAGATAAGAAACCATAACCCGGGTGAATCGCTTGTGCACCTGTGCTTTTGGCTGCCTGAATAATACGTTCAACTTGCAAATAACTTTGTGCCGCAGGCGATTCACCAATATAAATGGCTTCGTCTGCCAGTTTAACGTGTTGTGATTGCGCATCGGCATCTGAATACACCGCGACAGTTGCAATCCCAAGTTTTTTTGCGGTACGAATTACACGGCAGGCAATTTCACCACGGTTGGCAATTAAAATCTTTTCAAACATCGTGCGATCCTTCTTTTATTCTGCCGTGGTCTTGATCCAAGCCGGGCTTTGTTTATTTAAAAAAGCATTTAAGCCATTTTTCGCCTCAGTTCCTTGGCGAACATGTGCAATATGCTGTGCAGTTTGTTGGAGTAAATCTTCGGTCAAAACTTGATGATTAACCATCTGAATCAGTTGTTTAGAAGCATGTTGCGCTTCTGGGCCACCAAGCAATAAGGCTTGCACAATTTCATCAATTTTGCTGTCTAAGTCTTCGGCTGAAGTGACTTCATGCGCTAAACCAATTTGCTGTGCCTGTTCTGCAGAAATACGCTCTGCCGTTAAAAAGTAACGTGATGCCTGACGTGCGCCAATCGCACGAATGACGTAAGGGCTAATGGTAGATGGTGCTAAACCTAAACGTACTTCAGAGGTCGCAAACTTGGCATCGGTGCTGGCAACGCAAATATCACAGGCAGCTGCCAAACCCATACCACCACCAAAGGCAATACCATGCACACGGGCAATAGTCGGTTGTTTTAACGTCGCTAAACTTTGCAGCATTTTTGCCAGTTTTAGGGCATCGGCTTGATTTTCTGCTGTAGAAGCTTGACCTGCCTGTTTCATCCAGTTCAAATCTGCACCTGCAGAAAAGCTTTTGCCGCGTCCTGCCAAAATCACCACTCGAATATCATCACGGCTATTCAGTGCCTGAAAGCAGGCGTGTAATTCTTCAATCACCTCTGTATTGAAAGCGTTATGCAATTCCGCACGATTAATCCAAACCGTAGCCACTTGGTTGTTCTGTTCGAGCTGTAAAAACTGATAATCCATTTTGTCACCTCTTACATGCGGAACACGCCAAATTTGGTCGGTTGGATGGGTGCATTGAGGGCAGCGGCTAAACTTAATGCCAAAACTTCACGCGACTGTGCTGGATCAATCACACCATCATCCCATAAGCGTGCAGACGCATAATATGGATGACCCTGACGTTCGTATTGTTCACGAATTGGCTGTTTGAACTGATCTTCTTCTTCTGCAGACCAGCTACCACCTTTGGCTTCAATCTGATCACGCTTTAAGGTAGACAATACGCTCGATGCTTGTTCGCCACCCATCACTGAAATACGTGAGTTTGGCCATGTCCACATAAAACGTGGTGAATAAGCACGACCACACATCCCGTAGTTACCTGCACCAAAAGAACCGCCAATCACCAAAGTCAGTTTAGGCACATTGGCTGTGGCAACCGCCATCACCAGTTTGGCACCATTTTTGGCAATGCCTTCATTTTCATATTGGCGTCCAACCATGAAGCCTGTGATATTTTGAATAAATAACAGGGGAATGTTGCGTTGGGTGCATAGTTCAATAAAGTGTGCGCCTTTTTGTGCCGACTCGGAAAATAAAATACCGTTGTTGGCAATAATCCCGACAGACATACCATATAGTTTGGCAAAACCTGTAATTAATGTGGTGCCAAAGCGCGCTTTAAATTCATCAAAACGTGAACCATCGACAATACGGGCAATCACTTCACGTACATCAAACGGTTTACGCGCGTCAGTCGGAACAATGCCATACAGTTCAGAGGCATCGAATAATGGTGCTTCTATATGCTCAGGCTGCGGGTTTGGCTTTTTATTTAAATTGGCAACGATGTTGCGGGCAATTGCCAAGGCATGTTCATCATTTTCTGCCAAATGATCGGCTACACCTGAAAGGCGAGTGTGTACATCGCCACCACCCAAGTCTTCGCTGCTAACCACTTCACCTGTTGCGGCTTTAACCAGCGGTGGGCCGCCCAAGAAAATTGTCCCCTGATTACGCACAATGATGGTTTCATCTGACATGGCAGGGACATACGCACCGCCTGCGGTACAACTTCCCATCACAACGGCAATTTGGGCAATGCCCATGCTCGACATACGCGCTTGGTTATAGAAAATGCGTCCGAAATGATCACGGTCTGGAAAGACTTCATCTTGTAGCGGCAAATATGCACCGCCAGAATCGACCAAATAAATACAAGTCAGGTGATTCTGTTCGGCAATTTCCTGTGCGCGTAAATGCTTTTTCACAGTCAGTGGATAGTACGTTCCACCTTTTACTGTGGCATCGTTGGCAATGATCATGCAGGTCACGCCATTCACTTGACCGACACCCGCCACTACACCCGCAGCAGGGACATCATCCTGATAGACCTGATAAGCGGCCAACTGACCAATTTCAATAAATGCAGTACCCGGATCGATCAGGTGGTCAATCCGTTCACGTGGCAGTAATTTGCCACGGTCTAAATGTTTTTGGCGTGCAGTTTCGCCACCACCCAAAGCAATTTTTTGGACTTTTTCTCTGAGGTCATCGACTAGGCTTTGCATCGCAGCTTGGTTGTTTTTAAACTCGTCGCTGCGAATATTAATTTTGCTCTGTAATTGATTCATGCCAACATCCTTGTCTATTCTTGTGATTTATTTTTAGGCAGTTTCGTTAAACAATTCACGGCCAATCAACATACGGCGAATTTCTGAAGTACCCGCACCAATTTCATAGAGTTTGGCATCACGCCATAAACGTCCTGCAGAGAACTCATTGATATAGCCATTACCGCCCAAGGTTTGGATGGTTTCACCTGCCATCCATGTGGCTTTTTCGGCAGCGTATAAAATGGCACTGGCTGCATCTTTACGTAAACTACGGCTGTGTTCAGCTTTGTCACATTCTGCGCCAACGGCATAGACCAGTGCTTTACATGCCAACCAAGTCGAATACATATCGGCAATTTTGCCTTGCATAAGCTGGAATTCACCCAATGCCTGACCAAACTGTTTACGCTCATGAATATAAGGAATCACGGTATCCATGCAGGCATCCATAATGCCTAGCGGCCCTGCACTTAAAACTGCACGTTCATAGTCCAGTCCACTCATTAGTACTTTTGTACCATTGCCCACACCGCCCAAGACGTTTTCTTTTGGTACTTCAACATTGTCAAAGAACAATGGATAGGTATTTGAGCCGCGCATCCCGAGTTTGTCTAAATGGCTGCCGTGGCTAAAACCTGACATGGTTTTTTCAATTAAGAAAGCAGTCATACCTTTGGCGCCTGCCTGTAAGTCAGTTTTGGCATACACCACCAAAACATCGGCATCACCGCCATTGGTAATCCACATTTTTGAGCCGTTGAGCAAGTAATGATCGCCTTTATCTTCAGCTTTCAGTTTCATGCTAACCACGTCTGAGCCTGCATTTGGTTCAGACATTGCCAAAGCGCCGACGTAATCGCCTGAAATCAGTTTTGGTAAATAGCGTTGCTTCTGTTCTTCTGTCCCATTTCGCTTAATTTGGTTCACACATAGGTTAGAATGAGCACCGTAAGACAAACCAATGGATGCTGATGCACGAGAAATTTCTTGCATGGCAATGATGTGAGCTAAATAGCCTAAGTTAGTGCCGCCGTATTCTTCACTCACGGTTAAGCCAAGTAAGCCCATATCGCCAAATTTTTTCCAAAGCTGGGCAGGGAATTCGTTATCACGATCAACCTGTTGAGCAATGGGTGCAATTTCCTTTGCACAAAAAGCAGCGATTGAATCGCGCAGGGCGATTAAGGTTTTATCTAAGCCGAAGTCTAAGCTTTGTAAAATCATGTGTTCATCCATCCTGTGGTTATATTTGTTGTTCCTAAAACAAGCATTGTTGTTGTGCTTAGGTTCTAACATACATCGAAAATTTAAAAAAGTGAACTAAAATTCACAAAATGATTTACAATTCATTTTATCTGGTTGAGAATAAGATATGAGTTATAAAAGATCATCATTGATGCAGGAACGTATGGAACAAAATCGCATGGCGATTTTAGATTCTGCTCGTGAACTTATTGCTCATGGGGGCTTTAAAGAAGCGTCTATCCAAGCCATTGCAGAACGCGCAGGCGTATCTACAGGTTTGGTGTATCGCTACTTTGAAAATAAAAGTCAGATTTTGATTGAAGTTTTATCGGATGCGATTCGTCGTGAGGTCGAAATTTTGGACCACATTGCGAAGTCAGATTTAAGTGCAAAACAAAAATTGCAAAAATCTGTCACCACTTTTGTGAAGCGTGCGATGAACAGCCCTCAATTGGCGTATTCGTTAATGTTCGAGCCTGTAGACCCAGAAATGGAACATGAGCGTTTTCGCAGTAAACAACTGATCAAACAGAGCATCAAGGAAATTTTGGCTGAAGGAAAAGTCAATGGTGAGTTTGATTTTGAAGATTTGAACACTGCTGCTTTGGGTGTGGTTGGCTCCATGACCTTTGTAGTGATTGAACCTTTAAACCCGTCTCGCAATGTGATGTTTGATCAAAATTATAAAGATTACTTTGTCAAACAAATTGCCGACTTTTGTGTAAATGCAGTGCGAAAACAGCAGGGAGGGTAGTAAAAACAACGCACAAAACAGGCAAAAAGTAATCGTCGTCATAATGGAAAACAGAATTACAAAGAATCAAGGAGATCGATTCAATGACACAAGTACGGTTAAGTTATGCCTATGGCACCAGTAATCAGCCTTTGTTAGGCATGACCATTGGTGAAAAGTTTGATCAGGCTTGCCAGCAATATGCAGATCAGGATGCTTTGGTAAGCGTGCATCAAAATGTGCGTCTGACCTATAAGCAACTACAGCAACAGGTCAATGCCTTTGCCTGTAGTTTGTTAAAACTCGGTTTTAAAAAAGGTGACCGCCTTGCCATTTGGTCTCCGAATTGTGTGGAATGGACGATCACTCAATTCGCAGCCTTTAAGGCAGGGGTGATTTTGGTGAATTTAAACCCAGCCTATAAAAGCAATGAACTGGAATTTGTGCTCAACAAAGTTTCCTGTAAAGGTTTGGTAATTGCATCGCAGTTTAAAAGTACCAACTATCAGGACATCTTAACGAAAATTGCCCCAGAGCTGTGTCAGGCAGACAATAAAGTCCTCAACGCCAAGCGTTTACCGCATTTAAAGCATGTGATTAAAATTGATGATCAAGCACATACAGGAATGCATCGTTTTCAGGATTTATTGACAGCTCCAACCACACACATGCTGAAAAAACTGCAACACATTGCCAGTGAGTTGCAGTTCGATGAAACCATTAACATTCAATTTACCTCAGGCACGACGGGCAATCCGAAAGGCACTATGCTGACCCACAACAACATTTTAAATAATGGTTACTTTGTAGGAGAAGCAATTCATTTAAGTCCACAAGACCGTGTTTGTATTTCCGTACCGCTGTTTCACTGCTTTGGTATGGTGATGGGCAATTTAGCGTGTATCACACATGGTTCAACCATGGTCTATCCATCGGCAGTGTTTAACCCGCTCGATACCTTAAAAGCCATTCAGCAAGAAAAATGTACAGCTGCTTACGGCGTACCGACCATGTTTATTGCCATTTTAGAGCATGAACAGTTTGATGAATTTGATTTATCTAGCTTGCGTACAGGCATCATGGCAGGCAGTCCGTGTCCGCAAGAAATTATGCAACGCGTCATCGACCGTATGCACATGGCGCAAATCACCATTTGTTATGGCATGACCGAAACAGCGCCTGTGAGCGCACAAAGTTCGACTGAAGATTCGGTGGAACGTCGAGTCAGTACGGTGGGGCGTGTACATCCACATCTGGAAGTAAAAATTGTCGATGAAGAAGGCAAAGTCGTGCCGCGCGGACAGTTAGGAGAATTGTGTGTGCGTGGTTATTCAGTCATGCTGGGTTACTGGGATGAACATGACAAAACCCAAGAAGTCATTGATGTTGCACGTTGGATGCACACAGGCGACATTGCAGAAATGGATGATGAAGGCTTTGTAAAAATCAAAGGTCGCATTAAAGATGTGGTGATTCGTGGCGGTGAAAACCTGTTCCCGAAAGAAATTGAAGATTTCTTATATACTCACGATGCGGTCTGCGATGTGCAAGTAATTGGCGTGCCAGATCATCGTTATGGTGAAGAACTATGTGCCTGTATTATTTTGCATGAACACCATGAATGTACCGAAGAGGCAATTCGCCAATACTGTGCAGAACACATTTCACACAATAAAGTCCCACGTTATGTGCGCTTCTTTAGTGAATTTCCAATGACCGCTTCAGGCAAGGCACAGAAATTTAAATTACGTGAATTTATGCGTGAAGAATTAAATTTAAAGGAAATTGCTTAAGGCATTATTTCAGCTATTTACTGCTGCAAGATCGACCTTTTAATTTTGTCAGCACACACCCTTTATTTCTCACGCAGAGATAAAGGGATACTCTATACAGGAATAATCACACTAAAAATATATCGCATGCTCGGCTTAATAAAAGATGGCACAAGTTTAAGCATGATGCGTGATAATCAAGGATGAAAATAATGACCGTACGCAATGATTGGACTCGAGAAGAAATTCAGCAGTTATATGAGCAACCTTTTCTGGATTTAGTCTTTGAAGCACAGCGTGTGCATCGCCAACATTTTGCTGCCAATACCGTACAAGTCAGTACCTTATTGTCGATTAAAACAGGCAAATGCCCTGAGGACTGCAAATATTGCTCGCAATCTGCGCATTATGATTCACAGCTTGAAGCTGAAAAACGTATTGCAGTTGATAAAGTCATTCAAGAGGCTAAAGAAGCTTTAGCATCAGGTTCTTCACGTTTTTGTATGGGCGCAGCATGGCGTAATCCGCATGAACGCGATATGCCGTATGTTTTAGAAATGGTGCGTGAAGTCAAAGCACTCGGCTTAGAAACTTGCATGACTTTAGGGATGTTGAATCAATCTCAGGCAGAACGCTTAAAAGATGCAGGTTTGGATTATTACAACCACAACCTAGACACATCGCGTGAATATTATCCGAATGTCATTAGTACTCGTAGCTTTGATAACCGCTTAAATACTTTGGATATTGTGCGTCAAACAGGTATGAAAGTGTGTAGTGGCGGTATTGTCGGTTTAGGTGAAGACACCCAAGACCGTATTGGTTTATTGCATGAATTGGCGACTTTACCGTTACACCCTGAATCTGTGCCAATCAATATGTTAGTACCGATTAAAGGCACACCACTGGCTGAAGTCGAAAAATTGGATGTCATTGAATGGATTCGTACTATTGCGGTTGCACGTATTATCATGCCAAACAGCTACATTCGTTTATCTGCAGGGCGTGAATCGTTATCTGATTCAGATCAGGCGTTGGCATTTATGGCAGGTGCGAACTCGTTATTCTCAGGTGAAAAGCTTTTAACCACACCAAACGCAGGCGAAGGCAAAGACAAACAATTGTTCCAAAAATTAGGCTTAGTGCCTGAACGTGCCAAGCCAACCGTTTCGGAATTGTCGGTAGATGCAATGGCTGTGGCTTAAGCAGATCTTGAAAAAGACTCAGATATTTAATGTCAGTAAATTAAAGAAGAATCATGTGATATGGCAAAAGATTTTCACAGTGCAACTGTGGTTGCAGGCTATGACAGTCATATTCGGAAACTCATTCCCGGATATGAATTGGTACATCAACACATCAATGCAATTTTAAGTAGTCATTTGTCCGAAATAGCACAAGTTTTAGTGGTGGGGTGTGGCACAGGCTATGAGTTGCAGTATTTACTGCAGCAACATCCACAGTGGCAATTTACGGCCATCGACCCATCTTTAAGCATGTTACAGCAGGCAGAAAAAAACATTCAGTCTGTGGCAGGGCATGAGCGAGTACGTTTTATACAGGCAGATACCCACCAATTTGCCCAACAAGCGCAGGTTGAAAATTTGCAGTTTGATGCGGCATTGGCGATTTTGGTGGCGCATTTTGTGCCAGTCGCAGAAAAAACATTATTTTTTCAAGATATTTACCAAACATTAAAACCTACAGCGATTTTATTAAGCTATGATCTGATGCAGCAGACTGAAAATATAGAACTGCGCTGGATGCAGAATTTGGCACTAGAGAGTGGTTTAACCGTGCTACAGGCAGAAAAAATGATTGCACGACTGGCCGATGATTTTCATTTAATTTCTGCAGAAGCACAGAGGTCATTACTCACTCAGGTGGGTTTTAGGCAGTCTAAGGCCTATTGTCAAATTATGAATTATTATGGTTTTTTTGCGCAGAAATAGTTGATCAATAACATCATTCAATCAGCAGTATTTGTAGTAAAAGTATTCGCACAAAAAAGTTAGATCAGGGAAAGAGAGAAAATGTCAGCATATTACACTTTACTCAAACGTGAACAACATGCCGATGGTGGCTGTACTGCGTACTATCGTTGCAACATTCATGCACAAGGCGCGTGGAATCCGCATGAACAACACATGGCACCTGCAACGGGTATTTTGTGTGCAGAACTTGAGCAATTTATGCCGCGTGATGATATGCAAATTGGTCGGGTCGGTTTAGATATTTTTGGCTTAATTGCCTTTGGTGAATTTAGTATCACCACCCGTATGATTCGACCGGGTAAAACCATTGAGCTGATTGAAGCGGAAATGTGTGCTGAAGGAAAAACCTGTATTGTGGCGCGTGCATGGAAAATGAAAACCTCAGATACACGCGCAATTGCAGGATTGGAAGATTTACCGATAGAAAACCCTGAATATTTGCCCGATTGGGATGGCATGCGTTGTTGGCCGGGCGGCTATATTCAAAGCATTGAAACCCGTGCGCATTTAGATCGTCGTGCAGGTAAGGGCATCGTTTGGTTAAGAAACCAATTGGATATGGTTGAAAATCAAAGCACATCTAGTTTTGTGCGTTTATTGGGGATGGTGGATACCGCCAATGGCGTAGTGCCACGTTTAGACCCGAATGCGGGTTGGGGTTTTCCAAATTTAGATTTGCAAATGCATTTACACCGTTTACCGCAAGGCGAATGGCTAGGCTTGGAAGTAACACAACAATATGGTGAAGATGGTATTGGCTTAACGAGTGCAGTTTTGCATGATACTCAAGGGCCATTTGGACGTAGTGAGCAGATTTTAACTTTGCGTCAATTCTAAATCTATTCGATATCAAACAAAAAACATCAGGACGAATTGCTTCGTCCTTTTTTTATTGGCATGCTGTGTGCAGATTATTTCATCTTATTTTATCTGAAAGTATTATGCGAATTAGTTTGATTGGTGCAGGGCGCGTTGCACATCATTTGGCTCATGTTTTAAACGCACAGCATCAAATTGTGCAAATTTATAGCCGTAGTCTGGACAAGGCGCAGCATTTGGCTGCGCAGGTTGGCGCAGAAGCGATTGCTGAAGTAGAAAAACTTCATTCAGATCTAGATTTAGTGATTATTGCAGTGAGTGATCAGGGCATTGCACAGGTGATTCAGGAAGTTCATCGTGATTTAAATCATGTGTTGATTGTGCATACCTCAGGCAGTACTAAATTAGATGTATTGCAACAGCATCATGTACGTTCAGGGGTATTTTATCCCTTGCAAACCTTTAGTTTAGAGCGTGAAATTGATTGGTCAGAAACGCCTTTATTTATAGAAGCTGCATTTGCTGAAGATCAGCAGCTTTTAATGACTTTGGCAAATAGCCTAAGCAAAAGGGTTTATGCCTATACTTCAGCACAGCGTTTGAGTTTGCATTTGGCTGCGGTATTTGCCTGTAATTTTAGTAATTATTGTTATGACATGGCCAAGCAAGTGGTCGATGCTCAGAAAGTAGATTTCAGTCTGCTGTATCCTCTTATTTTGGAAACTGCGCATAAAGCGACCCAGAATGATCCGCGTCAAATGCAAACAGGGCCTGCTATGCGGGGTGATCACAATATTTTAAAAATGCATCAGGACTTATTGGTAGCAGGGCAGCAACATGCACTTGCCGAAGTTTATGCGCTAATGAGCCAACAGATTTTAACGCGGCATCAATCTTAGTCATTTGATACGATAACACGAGTTCAAATAAAAAATGCTTCCTTGTGGAAGCATTTTTTCTAGCAGAAATTAGTTAATTTTCTTGAAGATAAAATCATTAATCTTATGACCTGCTTCAATTCCGCGGCGTTCAAACTTGGTTTGTGGACGCCATTCAGGGCGAGGGTAGCTATTGCCTTTGCCCGCCAAGTTTTCTAAACGTGGACGGTTGTCTAATACATCTAGCATCCATTCTGCATATGGTTCCCAGTCGGTTGCTGCATGGAACGTACCGCCTAACACTAATTTTTGCTCTACCAACTCCATGCGTTCATGAGCAACAAAACGGCGTTTGAAGTGACGTTTTTTCTGCCATGGGTCTGGGAAATATAACTGTACCGTATCAATGCTATTGTCTGGCATTTCACGTAGCACTTGAATTGCATCGGCATCTAAGACACGTAAGTTGCTTAAACCTGCTGTACCTGCTTCATAAACGCACTGTGCAATCCCTGGAATATGGACTTCAATCCCGACAAAGTTACGTTCAGGATTGGCCTGCGCCATAAGTACCAAAGAACGCCCCATCCCAAAACCAATTTCTACTGTAAGCGGGCGTTCAGGGTGTTCAAAATGTTGACGTAAATCGCCAACAGGATATTCCAAAATTAAGTCGCCGTATTGTTCCAAGGCGCTACGTTGTGACGTATTCAATGGTGAAGAACGGCGCATGAACGTTACAATTTCACGATGCTCGTTGAGGTTGTCCAGCTCGACAACGTGCTGGTCTAATTGATCGTTCGACATAATTTTGGCAAATCTAATAAATTCGAATGCGGTATTTTAAGTCCTGAGCCATTGAAGTCAAATTTTTTCGCTCTTTTTCGCAGCGCCGTGCAAGATTGCGATACATCTGCATCTTTTGAGCATAAAAAATGCCGAATCATTAAGATTCAGCATTTAACATCATCAACGGTATTTTAATACAGTAATTACGAATGGGCACTGTATTGATCAATTAAGGTATGACTGGCTTCATTCAATCCAATAATATGCACTTTAATCTGTTGCGCTTTAAATTTGTTCACCACGCTATTCAGCATATTTACAGAGGTAATATCCCAAATATGTGCATGCGTTAAGTCGATGGTGACATTGCTAATATCTTCTGAAAAATCAAAAAACTGATAAAACTTTTCTGAACTGCTAAAGAAAATTTGCCCTGAAATCACATATTGGCGGGTATGCTCGCCTAATAAAAATGAGCTGACTTTAACTTCACTTTCCAGTTTATTCACCAAAAATAAAGCAGAAAGCAGTACGCCAACAAAAACACCCAAAGCAAGGTTATGGGTAGCTAACACCACAATCACCACAGCTAACATGACTATATTGCTTTGTTTCGGATGCTTTTTAAAATTACGGATGGAATCCCAGTTAAAAGTCGTGAATGACACCATAATCATAATCGCAACCAAAGCTGCTATAGGAATATATGCCAACCAATCTTTGAGAAAAACCACCAAGCACAGCAAAAATACGCCTGCTGTAAGTGTAGATAGCCGTGTACGCGCCCCAGAACTGACGTTGATAATAGATTGCCCAATCATGGCACAGCCTGCCATACCGCCCATAAAGCCACTCACAATATTGGCATAACCCTGACCACGACATTCCTGATGCCGATCTGCTTCTGTGCCTGTGGCTTCATTGACAATCGTAGTGGTCATCATGGTTTCGAGTAAACCGACTGTGGCTAAGGTCATGGCATAAGGAAAAATAATAAATAAAGTTTCAAAATTCAGTGGAATGTCAGGCACTAGAAAAATAGGCAGCGTGTCGGGAAATTGTCCCAAATCGCTTACGGTACGCATATCTGCACCAAGTAATAAAGCAACTACACTCAGCACAATAATGCAGACCAAAGGCGAGGGAATGCTTTTACCAATTTTAGGAATGTATGGAAACAGATAGACTACCGCTAAACCTAATCCTACAAATAAATAGCCTAAGCCATCCATTTTCGATAATTCAGGCAGTTGCGCCACAAAAATTAAAATCGCCAAGGCATTTACAAAGCCATAAACTACCGATTGCGAAACAAAACGCATCAGTTTGGCAACTTTAAAATAGCCTGCTATAACCTGAATCAGCCCTGTGAGTACTGTTGCAGCCAATAAATATTGCAAACCATGTTCTTTGACGAGGGTAATCATCAGTAATGCCATAGCGCCTGTCGCGGCAGAAATCATGGCAGTACGCCCACCAAAAAAAGCAATCGTGACCGCAATACAGAACGATGCATATAAGCCGACTTGCGGATCGACGCCTGCTATAGCCGAAAAGGCAATTGATTCAGGAATTAATGCCAAACCTACCACTAAACCTGCCAAAACATCGGTGCGGATATTGGAAAACCATTCTTCTTTTTTCAGGCTAATCACAATCTCAATTTCATGAAACTTTAAAGGGCTGTATGTTAAAACATCTAGAGATAAAAAAGCAGGCAAAACAGACTTGAAAAAGCCTGTCTTTTGCAGGATAGTCAAAGCGTAAGGGCTTTTTAAGACATTTTCGCTTTTTTGCAATTTATAGGTTCAATCACTTGCAAGTTTGTGACAAGCGATTTACAACAGAGATAGTTATATAACAAGGATCAAATATGAAGCTTTATTATTCACCTGGCGCATGCTCTTTGGCAGCACATATTATTTTAAATGAAGTGAATGTCGATTTTGATATTGAGCGTGTAGATTTAAAAACCCATAAAACAGAAAAGGGTGCCGATTATTATGAAATTAACCCTAAAGGTTATGTACCTGCTTTAGAAATTAACCCAGGTTTAATTTTGACGGAAAACGTAGCGCTATTGCCATTTTTAGCGCAGCAAGACCCTAAACAGGATTTAATTCCGCCATCTGGTTTAGGTCGTGCTAAAGTATTGGAATGGTTGGGTTATTTAAACTCTGAATTACATGACGCTTACTCAGTATTTTTTGGCGCGCCTTTAGATGCAGAAGCCAAAGAAAAAGCCTATGCAGAAATTGATCGCTTGTTGACTTATATTGATCAAGCGATTGCATCATCAGACCATGAATATTTGGTGGATGATAACTTTGGTCCAGCCGATGCGTATTTGTTTGTTATCACTAATTGGTCAAACTATATTGAGCATGATTTAACTCCGTATAGCCATGTGGTTGAAATCCGTAATAAAGTTGCTGCGCGTCAGTCGGTACAAATTGCTATGCGTGATGAAGGCTTGATTCCTTAATCGGCTTTTACTTGCCAGAATCAGATAATAAAAAAGACGTTGAGTTAACACTTAACGTCTTTTTATTTGAGTTGTCGGACTTGGAAAAGACCCTAATGATTATTTAAAGAAATAACCCGTTTCAGGTGAGCTGGCATTCGCCATACGCTTACGTGGCATACGTCCTGCCAAATAAGCTTCACGTCCTGCTTCTACTGCTTTACGCATCGCAGATGCCATTAGCACTGGGTTTTGTGCTGCTGCAATTGCAGTATTCATCAGCACACCATCGCAACCTAATTCCATTGCAATCGCAGCATCACTGGCAGTACCCACACCTGCATCTACCAATACAGGTACTTTGGCATTTTCTTTAATAATCGAAATGGTATGCGGGTTAAGAATACCTAAGCCTGAACCAATTAAACTACCTAATGGCATAATTGCCACGCAGCCCATACTTTCCAATTCTTGCGCCACAATCGGGTCATCTGAAGTATAGACCATGATCTCAAAACCATCGTCAATTAGCGTGCGTGCAGCTTTTAAAGTTTCGGTGATATTTGGGTAAAGGGTTTTTTCATCGCCCAAAACTTCCAGTTTGACAAGGTTGTGACCATCTAGCAATTCACGCGCCAGCATGCAGGTGCGCACGGCACTGTTGGCATCAAAACAGCCTGCGGTATTTGGCAAAATGGTGTATTTTTCTGGTGGAATTACGGAAAGTAAGTTTGGCTGATCTGGATGTTGCCCAATGTTTACACGACGAATGGCAACCGTGACAATTTCTGCGCCACTGGCTTGAATCGCCAAATCTGTTTCGGTTAAATCTTTATATTTGCCCGTACCCACCAATAAACGTGAATTAAAGGTACGTGAACCGATTTTAAAGGTATCTTGCATGGGTGCTCCGAGTTTAGCCGCCACCAACGGCATGAATAATTTCAATGCGGTCTTGATCGCAAATAGGGGTTTCGGCAAGTTTGCTTTTGGCAATAATTTTTTCGTTTTGCTCCACAGCAAAACGTTTGCCTTCTAAATCTAATGCCTGAATCAGTTGTAACAGGGTCGTGTGAGTGGTCTGTTGTGCTTCGCCATTCAGATAAATTTGCATGACCGTGAATCCATCTTCAAAATTACAAAATATAATTGAGCTTTATTTGGCATATTTCATGGCTTGCCACGCTAAGCTTAGCCAGCCTGCAATCATGAGTGCTCCACCAATTGGGGTAATCATGCCCAAGCCACGGGCTAAATCCAATGCCATGATATACAGTGAACCGCAGAAAAATAAAATACCCAGTTGAATCAGAATAAAACTGGCTTTAATAGGAAGTTGTGGAATTACTTTGGCCAATATGCCCAATGCTAAAAGTCCAAGAGCATGATAGAAAAAATAATCTGTTGCAGTTTGCCACCAACCCAATTGAACCTCAGTTGCACGGGCTTTTAAACCATGTGCACCAAATGCACCAAGTAATACCGCAACCGCTAAATTCAAGGCAGAAATTGCAATCCACATACGCAAATTGACCTATTTAATTTTGCGCTTAACCTTAGCACATTTTTAAGCTTGGGAAAATCTGAGAATTGCCTGCCCGTATGTGGGTTGTACAAATCCAAGACAATAAAAAAGGGCAGTTTGCCCAATTTTATTTTTCGATGTGTTTGTATTCATCTTGAGAGTGTCAGTTTAGTTTGATGACATTGCCACTTTAATTTTTTCCATGGCATTTTTTTCGAGCTGACGAATACGTTCTGCTGAAACATTATATTCTGCTGCCAATTCATGCAGGGTCGATTTATCATCATCTAACCAGCGACGCTGCAAAATATTACGTGAACGATCATCCAACTGCTCCATAGCTTCATGCAGAGCAGAAGTGCTTTGTTCTTCGTAGTCTTCGTTTTCGACCAAACGTGCAGGGTCGTAACGGTTATCTTCCAAATACAATGCAGGTGCAACATAAGTTGAACCTTCATCGTCATCATCGCCCTGTGCTTCAAAAGCTGCGTCATAAGCGGTTAAACGACCTTCCATTTCCAAGACTTGTTCTGCAGTCACATTTAAGTCATTGGCAATAGATTGTGCTTCTTCAAGCGTCAGTTTCTTGCTAGATTTTTTGAGACTACGCAAATTAAAGAACAATTTACGCTGTGCTTTGGTGGTGGCAATTTTAACAATACGCCAGTTACGAATCACATATTCGTGAATTTCAGCTTTAATCCAATGCACGGCAAATGACACCAAACGCACGCCCATATTCGGGTCAAAGCGTTTCACGGCTTTCATTAAGCCCAAGTTGCCTTCCTGAATTAAATCGCCCTGCGGTAAACCATAGCCCGCATAACTTCGTGCAATATGCACCACAAAACGTAAATGCGACATGACCAACATTTTGGCCGCGTCTAAATCTTGATCGTAATAATAACGCTCGGCTAACTCTTTTTCTTGTTCAGCCGTTAAAATAGGAATTTGGTTAACAGTACTAATATAAGCCCCGAGGTTTACCCCTGGTGCAGATAATGACAGGGGCATCAACTGATTGCTGCTGTCACTCATGAGATCTCCTTATAGGATTGGGTAGGTAAAATAACCGATGTCTTTATCTTAATGCCAATATTCTACTTAAATAAGTAAAATTGGTGTAGATATGTAAATCTTTATAGCAATAAGCGGCGAATATTAAGTCATTAAAACAAATGAACAATCAAATAGATGCACTTATTGCGATGATTTTGGCTTGGCAACATCAATCACATAATGAAACTCTGTTGCCGAAATCTGGCTTGCTTCACAGCCGTATTGATGTAACTGACAATAACGCGCCACATCTTGCTGGCTGTGCGGATCAGATGACTTCAATAAAAACCGTGCAGAATCTGAATGTTTAAGGGCACGTTTCAGCATCAATAAAGGCATAGGACAAGGTTGTCCCATAGCATCAATCACTATGATAGGTTGTTCAGCATCACACAGCATTGAAGTAAAATTTCGCCTTAAAAAACAGAATGATCATATTAGCAAATTCGTTCACAAATCCCAAATAAATTTCATCTGAAGCATCGGGGCTATTCATTGCGCGGCTTACTGCGCATAAGGGCAAGAGAATTGGCTTATTTTGTGAGATATTTGCAATAAAATTTATAGATCAAAATTGTGCTAAGTCACTTAACAGAAATAAAAATTTTCTATTTGTTCAACTCGTTTCAAACTGAACAAGATAAATCAAAAAAAATCTATTAATTGTCATAAAGCCGTGTTAAGCTCGGTGCGTATTTAGGATTTTAGATAGACAATCGTTGTTTGTCGCCCTATTACAAATGGATGTAACCGGGATTTTGTTAATAGTTATACAGAATGATTACAAGCTTAGAAATAAAAATATTTTTAAACTTTGTTTGCTCTGCTGTTTGCAACACCGGGTGGTCCTTCTTTTTAATCAATGAGGATTAACTTATGACAGCTCGTGAACAAGGCGTAGTTAAATGGTTCAACGACACTAAAGGTTTTGGCTTTATTCAACGCAATGGCGGTGACGACGTATTCGTTCACTTCCGTGCGATTCAAGGTGAAGGCCACCGTTCACTTCGTGACGGTCAACGTGTTGAATTCAGCGTAGTTAAAGGCCAAAAAGGCTTCCAAGCTGAAGAAGTACAGCCACTAGACTAATCACTCGATTATTCTAAAAAAACGCTCCAATCCTGATTGGGGCGTTTTTTATTTGTATTTCTGTTTATAATAGGTCAGTTTTTTGTCTGTATAAGTTCGAGCACATATTTATGTCATCTGGTTTTGAAACCTTAAATTTACATCCGCAATTGAAACAGGCTATTGATGCTTTGGGTTTCAAGGAAATGACGCCAATTCAGCAAAAGGTTTTAAAATTTACTTTGGCTGGACATGATGCCATTGGTCGTGCGCAAACAGGTACAGGAAAAACTGCTGCCTTTTTAATTAGTGTGATCAACGATTTATTGAATAACCCAATTCAAGGACAGCGTTATCGTGGTGAACCACGTGCATTGGTTTTAGCGCCTACGCGTGAATTGGCTTTGCAAATCGAAAGTGATGCAAAAGACTTAACCAAATTTACCGACTTAAATGTGGTGACTTTGTTGGGTGGTGTAGATTTTGATAAGCAAAAGTCACAACTCAATAAAAACTTTGTCGATATTATTGTTGCGACACCAGGGCGCTTGATTGATTTTGTAGAACAAAAAGAAGTTTGGCTAGATCAGATTGAGTTTTTAGTGATTGATGAAGCAGACCGCTTGCTGGATATGGGCTTTATTCCATCGGTAAAACGTATTGTGCGTTATTCACCGCGTAAGGAACAGCGTCAGACGTTAATGTTCTCGGCAACTTTTAGTTATGATGTGTTGAACTTGGCTCAACAGTGGTTATTTGAACCTGTTACAGTCGAAATTGAACCTGAAAAGAAAACCAATGCCGATGTTGAGCAACGGGTATATATGGTTGCCAAAACCGATAAATACAAATTGCTTGAAGAAATTTTACGTGATGAGCCGATTGAAAAAGTCATGATTTTTGCCAATCGGCGTGATCAGGTGCGTAAGCTTTATGATCATTTAAAGCGTGATGGCTATAAAGTGGTGATGTTGTCAGGTGAAATTGCCCAAGACAAACGCTTAAAAATGCTGGATCAGTTTAAAAATGGCAAACATAACATCATGATTGCAACAGACGTTGCAGGGCGTGGTATTCATGTCGATGGTGTTTCGCATGTGGTGAATTTCACTTTGCCTGAACAGTCAGATGATTATGTCCACCGTATTGGTCGTACAGGTCGTGCAGGTACACGTGGTGTGAGTATTAGCTTCTTGTCGGAAGATGATGCGTTCTATTTACCAGAAATTGAAAAAGCCATTGGTCAAAAATTGCCATTAACACGTTTAGATGGTTATTGCTAATTACTCATTTAAGCTATTTTTTAGTTTAAATCCTGCTGTTCTTAGTTTAAAAGTCGCTCTCAGTGGAGCGACTTTTTTGTATTTGCTTCTTATGTCGTGCTGTAATAATTTACTTTGCCTGACATCTAAAGGTCAGCACAGTTTGATAATCATCATCACGAGCAATATCAGTATTACGTCCCGCAATTGTACCTAAAACAGTTGCTGCCGCCTGAATCATTTGTCCCGTTTGCTCATCGACTACACCTTTGAGTGCGCCGTTATAAGATGTTTTTTCATCAACCAAGACTGGAGCGGCACGAGTACCACAGGTTTTATTGGCAGCTGTAATTGCATTATTTTTGGCAATAATATTACTTTTACCTAAACCTGTGACTTCATATAGGTTGTTTTCTTTTTGAATGGCAAGAGAATTATTTGGCGTGGTGGCACATGCGGTTAAAAGTGCAAAAACGGCAAGGCTAGAAAAGGCGACTATTTTTTTCATATCTACCTCGGGGCTAAAACGCTGTAGCGCGTATTGTTTGTTGATGATATTTCAATTCAAATGTGTAGAGATTGAAAATAATAATTTGATCTAGTTGAACATAATCTGGATGGTTTTAGATGTAGACACTGTATAGGCTGTGTTGATAATTCGTCATTCATTTATACACATCAAACCCAATCCATAATGTATTTTCATGCTCTTAAACTATAGATGAATGCGTCAAAGCATCATTGTTTAGATGTGCTGAGCAGGTTCATCTTAAAAGTGCAGACATATAGACCCTAATCAGAATCTTGCAAATAAGCATACGGAAATAGCGCAATTTTTTGAGTTTATGCTAATCTTAACCGAGCTTTTTGAAATAGTTATATAAGTCAATGACGGATACAGCGGTAGAAATCGTTCATCAAAATATTCATCAACGTCAGTCTACGGGGCAGTTAGTTGAACCTGCACCAAATACTGAGCAGCTAGAAATGGCTTTTCAGGCAGCTTTAACCGCGCCAGATCATCATCGTTTAAAACCTACGCGCTTTGTGGTGATTACTGCCGAGCAACGTGCAGCATTTGGTGAGTTACTTTCTCAAGCCTTGGCAGACATGGGCGAAACCGATGCGGTTCAGTTGGAGCGAGTGAAACAGCATCCATTTCGTGCGCCACTTTTAGTGTTGGCGTTAACACAATTTCAGGATCATCCAAAAGTGCCATGTTTTGAGCAGACTTTAAGTACAGGTGCTGCGGTACAGAACTTTTTATTGTCTTTGCAGGCGCAGGGTTTTGCCAGTATGTGGCGTAGTGGGGCAGTCGTTGAGTCGAACTTGCTGAAACAAGCTTTAAACTTAAATGCAGATGATTTAATTTCAGGCATTATTTATGTGGGAACAGCGGCTAAAGCCATTCCTGCACGCGCTGAGTTGAATACGCAAGCTTATGTTCGTTATTGGAACGCATAAGTCTTTATTTTTAGGATATAACAATAATGTCAGAGTTAAATTTTGCCGATTTGGTTGAACCTGTTGCAATAGATCGAAAAACTGCGTTACGCATTACAGTGCTAGGTGGTGGCAGTTTTGGTACAGCAATGGCCAATACAGCAGTGCGTAATGGCTGCGACACGATGATTTGGATTCGTGATGAAGCGACTGCCAAAGAAATTAATGAAACGCATATTAATCGACGTTATTTGCCAGATTTTCAGTTGGAGCAGGGTTTAAGAGCCGTTTCAGATTTGGAAACTGCAGTTCGTGACCGTGACATTATTTTAGTGGCTATTCCAAGTCATTCTTTCCGTGATGTGTTGCGCCAAATTAAACCTTTTATTAGCGCACAAGCAGTGGTGTCTTTAACCAAGGGTATTGAAGCCAAAACCTTTAGTTTTATGAGCGATATTATCCGCGAAGAATTGCCAGAAGTGCCGTATGGTGTATTGTCTGGCCCGAACCTTGCCAAAGAAATTGTGGCGGGGCAGCCTGCAGGTACGGTTATTGCCAGTCATTCTGAATTGGTGCGTTATGCGGTGCAGCAAGCTTTACACAGTGCGTTATTCCGTGTTTTTGCCAGCGATGATGTGAATGGTGTGGAATTAGGCGGTGCGCTGAAAAATATTTATGCTGTGGCGATGGGCATGGCAGCCGCTTATAACGTGGGTGAAAATACCAAGAGTATGATTTTAACCCGTGCATTGGCAGAAATGAGTCGTTTTGCGGTTAAGCTTGGTGCAAATCCATTGACCTTCTTAGGGTTGTCTGGTGTCGGTGACTTGTTTGCAACATGTAGCAGTCCATTGAGTCGTAACTATCAAGTGGGTTATGCACTGGGTAAAGGTAAAACTTTGGAACAAGCCACAGAAGAATTGGGGCAAACAGCCGAAGGGATTAATACCATTGTACAAGTGCGGGCGCGCTCGAATGAATTAGATGTGTATATGCCAATTACTTGTGCGCTTTATGAAGTGATTTTTGAAGGTGCGCCACCCATGAACATTGCGCTGTCTTTAATGAAGAATGGACATCGCAGTGATGTGGAATTTGTCTTGCCGCATCATCAAGTTTAGTTTTACATCCATAAAACTGCGCCACAGTAGGTAAAAACTTGCGTGGAATATGACAGTTTGGTGAACTGAATTGTCATATTCTCAGGTTATACTGAGCGCATAATTTGAGTTAAATTGACACAACTTAATGTGTATCATCCTATAAGGAAATTCTATGCAACTGACTCTTGTTCGTCATGGTGAAGCCGCTCCTGCGATTATGGGCAATGATCATCAGCGTCCTTTGACTGAGCGTGGTCATATACAAGCACAAGAAACGGCAGACTATTTAAAAAATATCATTCAGCCCGATGTGTTTGTGGTTAGTCCTTTATTGCGTGCACAAGAAACCTTGGCACATTTGCAGCAATATTTTAAAGATGTGCCTGTGGTGGTCTGCAATACCATTAAACCTGAAGATGATGCAAAAGTTGCGGTGGGATGGTTGTCACAATTGCCGTATGAGTCAATTGCGGTGGTGTGTCACATGAATGTGGTGGCACACATAGCAGAAATTTTGACTTCAGAATCTTTCCATCCCTATCATTTGGCAGAAGCACGTATTTATGAGCAGGCAGTAATTGCTGCGGGACTTTCAACCCAAATCAAAAGTTTTATTCCAAACGCATAAAATAAATGTATAAAGTTAAATACAATTCAACGGTAGAACGATAATAATGCTGTATTTATGGATGCCAGAAGCCAATGGGGTTTGGCAATGGTCAAATGGGGAACACTGGACACAGGCAGATAATCTTGATGCCTTGATTCAGGCATTGCAATCTTTTCAAGGAAAAGATGCTGTGGTGTTTTTCCCAAGCCGTGATGTGCAAATTATGCAACAAACTTTACCTAAAGCCCAATATAAACAATTGGGTACCGATGGTGTGAAGTATTTATTAGAAGAATATACCGTATTGCCAATTGATGCGATGCAGGTGGTTCATCATTTTCAGCCACCTGAGCAAATAACCGTGCTGGGAGTTGCCAAGCATAGTATTGAAACCTATTTGCATGTATTAAGTTTGTTGCCAGTTAAAATCAGTGCATTGTTACCTGATTTTTTAATTTTGCCGCAACCTGAACCAGGGCAAACGGTGATTGGAAATATTTGCGGACGCTTGTTGGTACGTGAAAGTGAATTTTTAGGTTATTCAGTTGATGATCTGGCACTTTATCTAGACTATCAAACTGCAGAACGAAACTATAAAATCACCAACTTTAGTGCAGAACAAATGCAAAGTATTGAAGCATTTGCAACACAAGAACAATTAGAAAGCTTTCATTATGTAGTACCTGCATTAGTGAAAGCCAAACAGCATCCATTCAATATGCTGCCAAAATCCAAGCAAGACACGGGTGTTTCAGGTTATTGGAAAGCCTGTGCAGCAGTATTTCTTGGGATTTTAATTGTACAGTTTAGCTATGATGCACTGCGTTGGAGCAAACTTAAAAAAGTAGCAGATCAAACAGCGGTTCAAGCCATAGAACAATATCAATATTGGTTTGGTGCAAATAGTCGTATTACCGAACAAAATATTCAAAGTCAGTTTGAAAGTCAGGTACGCATGAGTAAAAATGCAGATACTCAAGCGCTGCAATTGCTCAGTCGTGTTGGCCCTGTGTTGATGCAAAATCAAATTGTGGCCAATCGTGTGAGTTTTGATGCCAATATGTTGAACATGGAATTGAATGCTAATTCGGCAGCGACCTTGCAAGCGCTCACTCAGCAATTGAATCAGCAGGGTTTTAAGGTCGAGCTGGGTAATATTCAGCCGAGCGCGTCAGGTGCAGTAGGATTGGTGAAAATACAATAATGAAAGCCATGGAAAAAATGTCGACTTGGTTCGATCAACGTATTGAACTGGTGCAAGATTATTTAGATCGTTTAAATACACGTGAGCGTGTTTTGGTGGTGTTTACCACAATCTTTGTGATCGTTGCTGCGGTGGGTTCTGCATTGTGGTATATGCATGCCGCAGCCGAAAAACAGCAAAAACGGGTGAATGATCTTAAAGATTTGGTGGTGGTGATGCAAAGTCATGCAGTCACAATGAAACCAGCTAATGATGCTCAACTCAGTGCAGCCGATAAAATTCAGCGTGTGGCTCAGCAACAAGGCTTATCGGTTGCTTCGCAGCAAAGTGGTGACAAGATGCAACTTGTAGCGAGTCATGTCAATTATGCCGTGTTGGCAAATTTTTTAACCCAATTGGCGCAAATGGGTTTAAGTATTGAAAAAATGGAATTAATTTCTGAAGCAGGGCAGATTAAATTAACAGCGACAGTCCAGTAAAGGTTAAAAATAAAGTCCGAAACTCGGAAAATAAACCCATGTCAAGCATAGCGTTTTGACTGGGCTAAGCCTATAATATGGCGACTTAGAAAGCAGTAGACTTTTGCAGATATGTTGTATTCTCTAGCCCGCCCGTTGTTATTTTCTTTAGCACCAGAGCGTGCACATGAGCTGACACTATCACTATTGAAATCAAGCCATAAAATGGGCTTGATGCGTCAAAAGACTGTAGCGAAACCTGTGACGTGTATGGGAATTGAATTCCCTAATCCAGTAGGTTTGGCAGCAGGTCTAGACAAAAATGGTGCGTATATTGATGCCTTGGCTGGTTTAGGCTTTGGGTTTATTGAAATTGGTACCATTACGCCACGTCCTCAAGTGGGCAATCCGCATCCACGTTTATTCCGCATTCCGCAGGCCAAAGCCATTATTAACCGTATGGGTTTTAATAATGATGGGGTCGATCAGCTGATTGAAAACGTCAAAGCGGCAAAATTTAAAGGCATTTTGGGGATTAATATTGGTAAAAATGCCGATACGCCAGTTGAAAATGCAGTAGATGATTATCTGATTTGTTTAGAAAAAGTCTATAACTATGCCTCTTATATCACCGTAAACATTTCATCACCGAATACCAAAAACTTGCGCAGTTTGCAAAGTGGTGATGCGCTGACTGAGTTATTGCAAACCCTCAAACAGCGTCAGTTGGAGTTAGTCGAAGAACATCAACATTATGTGCCGTTGGTATTAAAAGTTGCTCCAGATCTAGACCCTGAAGATATTCAGTTTATTGCCAAACAATTATTGCAATTCAAAATTGATGGTCTGATTGTGACCAATACCACTTTGTCGCGCGAAGGTGTAGAAAACTTGCCGCATGGCGATGAAGCAGGTGGTTTATCGGGTGCGCCTGTGTTTGAAAAAAGTACTGCATGTTTGGCAGCATTTTCAGCAGCACTGAAAGGTGAAATTCCTTTAATTGGTGTAGGTGGCATTTTGTCGGGCGAACAAGCGGTTGCCAAAAAAAATGCAGGTGCAAGCTTGGTTCAGGTGTATAGTGGTTTAATCTATGCAGGTCCTGAGCTGGTTCAAGATTGTGTGAACGCCTTATAACTTATGAATACCATTGATATCGTTATTCTGATTCTCTTGCTTATTGGAGGGTTGAACGGTTTGCGACAAGGATTTATTAAAGCCTTTGCGAACTTGGTAGGATGGATTTTTGCCCTAATTGTTGCGGCAAAATATGCAGTTGTCCTAGCACCTTCGATGACAGCACTCAGTAGCGATCCTGTGGTACAAAAAATTGCAGCCTTTGCATTTATTGTCTTGGTAATTGTGGTACTGACCTGGATTGTAACCGCTGTTTTAAATGGTGTTTTAAAGAGCTTGAAGCTTGGCCCATTAAATCGTTTGGCAGGCGGTGCATTTGGTACCTTGAAAGGCTTACTCATTGTCCTTATTACCATTCAAGGCATTGGTCCTTGGGTCGAAAGCTCGCCTTATTGGAAACAGTCTAAATTTGTACAAACTTTATTGCCGTATGCACCGTGGGCAACAGAACTGTCCAAAGACGCTGCCAATGAGGCTTTACAGCACATCAAGTCGAAAGATGCCGCGCCATCTTCCGACATCGCATCTGACGCAAAAGAAAATCGCTCTGGCGCAGATGGCTCAACGAATAATCCTTTTTATTAATCCCTAGCTGGTCTGCGAGGTTGCTATGTGTGGAGTTGTTGGTATAGCTGGTAAATCACCTGTTAACCAAATGTTGTTTGATGCATTAACGATGTTACAACATCGTGGACAGGATGCAGCTGGGATCGTAACTTGCCACAATGGGCGTTTGTTCTTGCGTAAAGATAACGGTATGGTGCGTGATGTATTCCATACACGTCACATGCGTGCGTTGCAAGGTAATTATGGTATTGGGCACGTGCGTTATCCAACTGCAGGTTCATCAAGCAGTGCCGAAGCGCAGCCATTTTATGTGAACTCGCCGTACGGGATTACTTTGGCACACAATGGTAATTTGACCAATGCCGAAGAAATTCACGAAGATCTGTTTAAAACAGATTTACGTCACATGAACACCGATTCTGACTCAGAAGTGTTATTGAACGTATTTGCACATGAATTGCAAAAACGTGGCAAATTAAACCCAACTTCAGAAGATATTTTTCATGTGATCAGCCGTGTGCATGAGCGTTGTAAGGGTGCTTATGGCGTTGTTGCTATGATTACAGGTCAAGGATTGGTTGGCTTCCGTGATCCAAATGGTATCCGTCCATTGATTTACGGTTCACGTGAAACTGAACAGGGCATGGAATATATTATTGCATCAGAATCTGTGGCAATTACTGCACTTGGCTTTAAAGTTGAACGTGATATTGCGCCGGGTGAAGCGATCTTTATTAATGACGCAGGTGAATTATTTACCCAGCAATGTGCCGCTAAACCTGAATATCGCCCATGTATTTTTGAATATGTATATTTTGCTCGTCCAGATGCGACCATTGATGGTATTTCAGTGTATAAAGCGCGTTTGAAAATGGGTGAAAAACTGGCGCATAAAATTACCCAAGAGTGGGGCGAGCAACACGATATTGATGTCGTTATTCCAATTCCAGATACATCACGTACATCAGCTTTAGAATTGGCAAATACTTTAGGGGTTAAATTCCGTGAAGGTTTTATGAAAAACCGCTATATCGGACGTACCTTTATTATGCCAGGTCAGCAATTGCGTAAAAAATCAGTGCGCCAAAAACTGAACCCTGTAGAGCTTGAGTTTAAAGGCAAAAATGTACTGTTGGTGGATGACTCGATTGTCCGTGGTACGACCTGTAACGAAATTATCCAAATGGCGCGTGATGCAGGTGCGAAAAAAGTATTCTTTGCTTCTGCAGCGCCAATGGTGAAATATCCAAACGTGTATGGTATTGATATGCCAGCCAAAGATGAATTAATTGCGTCTAACCGTAATGTTGAAGAAATTCGTGAAATTATTGGTGCAGACCGTTTAATTTTCCAAGATTTAGAAGACTTAAAACAAGCGGTTCGTACCCATAAAGTGCCACATTTAACTGAATTTGATTGTTCAGTATTTGATGGTGTGTATGTAGCTGGCGGAATTGACGAAGCTTATCTGAATGATCTTGAGCAAAAGCGCAACGACTTGGCTAAAAAAGGCAAAGATGGTTATATTGATGTCAATATTGATGCTGCGTCAGTAGACTTAACTGGTGTAAAAGAGAGTTAATTCTTTTTCTGATCAGCTCAGTGAGAAAAGCGGGAAATTCCCGCTTTTTTCATTTATGATGGTGGCTCAAATACAATGTAATTCAGGATGTTTACATTGAGGTCTGTGAGTAGTTACTTGATTAAAAACAAAAATATGATTTGGTCTGCAATTTTATGTTTGGTTGCAGTCGCTTTGACCCTGTTTATCTTAAACACAGTTTTGGGTCTGTTGGTCTATTATGTCGATTCAAGCCAATCCATCTATTGGCACAGTCTAAGCCCATACTGGATTACGGTCTTGGTGCTGATTATGACGGTATCCGTCATTTTGGAATTTTACGTTTTTCGCTCAGGTGGTCATTCTTTGGCAAAACAATTGGGTGCGCGTCGTTTAACCCAGTTCGAAAGTACCCCAGAAGAAAGTACCGCACTTAAACTGACCGAACAATTGGCCGATACCTTTCAAATCCCAGCGCCTACTGTATATGTATTGCCCGATGAAATTGGGGTAAATGCCCTCACTGCAGGCTTTAGTCATAAAGATATTGTGATTATTTTGACTTGGGGTGCTTTGCAAAACTTGGATGAGCAAGAGCTTTATGGACTACTCAGCCATGAGTTTAACCATATTTTAAGTGGTGAAACCATTGATAATACCAAGCTTAAAATCCTCTACAGTAGCCTAACCACGTTTAGTAAGTGGGGCAGTAGCATCGCCAAACTTGGCTTTGGACAACATCGTGATGCACCGCCACATAAGTTAGCGACTTTTTTTGTTGCTATAGGTGGTGGTATCTGGTTGTTTGGTAGCTTGGGCGTGTTGATTACCCGCTTAATTAAATATATTAGTCTAAGCGGACGTACCTTTAAAAATGATTTAAAAACCAAACGTTTGATTCAAAATAATGCCAATATTCAAACTTTGCTGCGAATTTATGTGCATCATGCAGGGTCGCAAATTCATAGTGAATATTCAGAATCTATTTCCCACATGTGCTTTGCTAACTCGCTCAGTCCGCAAAGCTGGATGAATATTCATCCAAGTATTGAAGCCCGTATTTTTGAGCTTGATCCAACCTTGGTACAAGACTTACAGCTAGAAAATTTGAAGCGTTTACGCAATCAGCCTTTGTTTAGCCTATTTCGCTCGTTAGAAGAAATGAATGCTGAATATTATGCGCCGTGGAGTTCACCACAACCTTTGCCTTTGCTGCGCTTATCGCCGATTAGCTTTGCAATTAATGATGCAATTAAGCCACTCAAGCCTGAAATTCGCAATAACATGCCGCGTCCAGAGCTAATTCAGCGTGCCTTACAAACGGCAACGGGTTCGCGTGAGGTGATTGTCGCTATTTTGATGATTCGCCAATATCGTGAATTTATTCCTGCTGAAGCAGAAGTCAGCCGTGCAATTGTAGATGCTTTATTAAATTTGGATGGGCGAGTACATATCTCGATTTTCCATGAAGCATGTAAAAATATTGGTGGTATGCCGCTGAGTATCGCACGGCAGTTTTTAACCAAATTGGCAAAAATCATTCAGGAAGATGGTGAAATTGGTTTGTTAGATGCTTTGCTGCTTGAACGAATCAAGTTTGAATTGAACTTGCTGCCTTTACATACACCTGCAGCGTTACACGAAGTTAAACCGCAAATTGTACGTTTAATCGATGCTTTATTGCATGTGCAGCAAATTAATAGTGTTAATCAGTTAGATGTACGTGAACGTATTTTAGAACGTGTTTTAACTGCAGATGAATTGATTGATTATGAAGAAATTTCAGATGAACCGATTGATTTATCAGAAATTTTAAATGATATGGCAGGTTTGCTGCTGCGTGATCGACTGATGGTGTTAGGCATTGCTGAAATTTGTTTGTGGAATGACCGTATTATCACCCAAGATGAATTGGATGTTTTGGAGTTGCTCTATTGGCGTTTAGGTTTTAAAACCGAAGAAATTGTCGAGCAAATGCAAAAACAAAACAGTTTGATGATTGTGTGACACTGATTGACTAGGTGTGTTTAAAGCAGATTTTGAAAAAATACGAATAGGTCAGATTGGGTGAAAGAAAGCACAGCATTGTGCAGCCTTTCTAGGTAGAATAGGTGCTATCTTGCATGTTGTTCTGTGATAAATACGTGCAGCGAAAAATTAGATGGGTGATGATAAACATGATGGGGCATCAGCGTGACATTTTAGCCAGTTTGGGAATCGATATTTGGGTTTCCAGAATGGCTGTGTCTCAAACTTTGCCACAATCATCGGTTTGGCGCGACCAAGCTGCACCTGAAATACACAGCGAAATTATTGTTCCTGCTGCAGTACCTCAACAATTAAAACAACAACAGCCGATTATTCACGAAAAGCCTAAGCAAGAACCATCTCCGCAACATACGACAGTTGAAGCGGCCGAGCCAGAAGTTGTTCCTGAAGCGCGTGTCATGCTGCAAATTGAAGCATTTAGTATTGAAGCTTTGCAGTTGCCACATTGTGTCATTTTGGTAGAAAGCACTACCTTGAGTCAGGAACAGCAACAATTGTGGCGTAATATTCAACATGCGCTACAGGCCGAATATCACGTATTGCAATGGCCTTTTGCTTTAGAAGTATTACAAGACGGCATCGGGGTAGAAAATTATGTGCAAGGTTTTGTTGATGTCTTGAGCACAGATAAAAACATGCTGATTTTAGGTCAATTACCACATTTTAAATCTGAACAATTTTTGCATTTAGCCAGCTTGCAAGAGATGTTAGATCAACCGCTGTTGAAAAAAAGTCTGTGGGATGCGATACAAATCACATCGTTACAGCCTAAAGCCTAAGTCAATTCAGATATTTAAAACTCTACATATACAAGCAATTGTAGACACGAAACAGGGATAATCATGCGTAAAAAAGTGGTAGTGTTTAGTCAAATTGATGCAGAAATTTTAAGTAAGCTAGAGCAAGATTATCAGGTGGTGCAGGTCAGCCCGAAGTTGGGTGACGTGAATCAACAGTTGCTTGAGCATGTGCAAGATGCCGATGGCATGATTGGTGCAGGGCGCTTGCTTAATCAAAGTAACTTACATACTGCGACTAAACTCAAAGTGATTTCGAGTGTAAGTGTCGGTTATGACAACTATGATGTAGATTATTTAACCCAGCAAAAGATTAGTCTTTGCCATACACCGCATGTCTTGACTGAAACCACAGCAGATTTAGCCTTTACTTTATTGATGAGTGCAGCACGACAAGTGCCATATTTAGATCGGTGGACTAAACAAGGGCAATGGAAACGTACCGTGGGTGCAGCACAGTTTGGACAGGATATTTATGGTAAAACCATTGGTATTGTAGGTTTGGGGCATATTGGTGCGGCTATCGCACGGCGTGCATTTCATGGTTTTAATATGAATGTGGTGTACCACAATCGTCGTGAAAAAATGGAAGTGGCGAAGGCATTTAATGCAGAATATTTAAGTCTGGATGAATTGCTGCAACAGTCTGATTTTGTGGTACTGGCAGTCGATTTAAATGCAGACTCTAAAGCCTTAATTGGTCAGCGTGAACTTGATTTAATGCCGTCTCATGCAATTTTGGTCAATATTTCGCGTGGTTCGGTCATTGATGAGCAGGCACTTATTCAGACCTTACAAGCAGGCAAAATTTTTGCCGCAGCTTTGGATGTCTATGACAAAGAACCACTGCAAGAATCACCATTATTTGAGTTAGATAATGTCGTGACTTTGCCGCACATTGGTTCAGCAACTGCAGCAACTCGTCGACAAATGGCAAACTTAGCCTATAAAAATTTAGTTGATGCGCTGGAAGGACGTCGCCCGCAATATGTTGTTAATCCTGCTTGTTATACGTCTTAAAGTTAAAGATGATTTGGTAAAAATTGATAACACATCATTGCAAATGCGTTCATTTTTCAATGTTATAGTGAATCATTATGCAAAATATGTATTTGAGATCATCCATTGAAACATCTATTACTGATCTGCGGTTTGAGTTTTGCCAGTATTGCGACAACCCAAAGTGCCAATCTAACCACCACACCACAATTTAATGTGCCTGAAATAGGCAGTGGTGTGGGATTAATTGATCAGCAAAAAGAACGCAGTATTGGTGAAAAAGTCTATCGGGAAGTGCAGCGTAAAATGCCTGTCACGCAAAACCCGTGGCTGGAAGATCAATTAATCAATACGTTTTCGCATCTACTCAGCCAAACTCAATTGGGGCAACCCATTGGGCTACTCATTATCAATGATCCACAAATTAATGCTTTTGCTGTGCCGGGTGGTTTATTTGCGTTAAACACAGGTCTTATTAATTCTGCCCGTAATATGGATGAAGTTGCGGGCGTGATGGCGCATGAAATTGCGCATGTGTCGCAACGTCATTACAGTCGCTCTCAAGAGGCATTTAAAGGACAGGGTTTGTTGGCACTCGCTGGGGTTGTGGTTGGGGCATTGGTTGCCTCACAAGCCGATGGTGATGCAGGCGCAGCGGTGATGATGGGTTCTCAAGCCGCTTTAATGGATCAGCAATTGACTTATAGCCGTAATCAGGAACGTGAAGCAGACCGTATTGGCATGCAATATATGTATAGCGCAGGCTATAACCCACAAAGCATGGCAGACTTTTTTGAGGTGATGCACCGTACTACGAGTCGAGTGAGCTTCTTACCTGACTTTTGGTTTACCCATCCCTTAACCACAGAGCGGATGAGTGAGGCGCGTTTACGTGCCAATCAATTGCCACCAGTGCCAACCTCGCTGCGTGATGAAGACTTTGAGATTTTAAAGTTATATAGTTTGGTGGTTTCGCAGCAGGCGACAGAACAGCAGCTTAAAGCATTTGCAACCCGTAACCATTTTGCGGCGAATTTGGCTTTGGCTTATTTTTATAGCCAGCAAGGCGATTTTGTTTTGGCGCAACAAAGTATAGATCAGGCCAAAAGTCACAATCGTTTACATAATTTATTGACACTTATTCAAACTGACATTTATTTAGGGCAAAATAAAATTGATTTAGCGCTCAAAACAATTGGTTCACCTGCGCGAATTATGCCTGAAAATCGTGCGCTGAATTATAAATGGGCCGAGGTTTTGATTCGTCAAAATCAAACTACGCAAGCAGAAAGTATTTTGAAGGATTTCTTGCAAAAAAATCCACGTGATTTATCGGCATGGAATTTAATGCAGCAAGCGGCAAATGTAGACCGAAGCTCTGCATTACGCACGGTAAATGTGTTACGGTATCGTGCAGAAGTACAGTATTGGTCAGGTTGGGAAGAAGAGGCAATTAAATCATTACTGCACGCGCAGCGTTTAGCCAAAGACAATCAGGCGATGTCGGCAAATATAAAAAACCGTGTGACTGAAATGCAAAGAGAACGACAGTTAAAAATATAAGTCGGGCGTACATACGGTGGCATAACAATAAAGAAAGGGAGTTTAAGAATGATTGAAGGACAATGTTTATGTGGTGCGGTGTATTACCGTTACCATGCCGAAATTGAAAAAACAATATTATGTTTTTGCCAGCATTGCCGTCGTGCGCAAGGCGGTATTATGGGATGGAATAGTCCAGTGGCACGCGAACATTTTGAAGTGGTGCGTGGCTTAAAATATCTAAAAGAATATTTTCATAGTCCCAATAAAGCACGGGTATTTTGTCAGGAGTGTGGCAGCCCGATTTATTCTTATCGGCTAGATTTACCCGATATTATTCGCTTACGCTTAGGGACAGTGACTCAAGGCAAAGTTCCCGAACCATGTGAGCAAGCATTTGCGCAATACAAACCCAACTTTTTGGCAATTGAGTCGTGTGAATAGTTATTCACCGAATATACAATGCTAAAATAGAACTTGAGTTGAAACGACCCTGACTTGAAAATGAAAAAATATATTTATTTATGCCTTACTTTGGGGATGACCTTGCAAAATGTCTATGCTGCGAGTGCAGAGCAGTATGTGTTGGCTGTTGAAGAAATTAATGCGCAATATAAACAAGATACCCGACAGTTTTTACGAGGCTTAAACCCACAACAGCAGGGTTTTAATCCGCAGCAACAGCAGCAGTTTTGCGGCATTGTTAGTCGTTATGTTGATCGTTTATATCAGGCAGCAGATGAAAACCGTGCCTATTTGGATCGTCGTTATCAGAATATTAATAAACAGGACGTGATTCAGCAGGTCAGCACATCTAAAGAAATGCAATTACTGAAAAAATATCAAGTGAACTGCGATTTAAAGTAAAAAGTTAAAGCAGAAGTGTCTAAGGGTGAATAGATAATCTATCTCATCCTAGGTTTAGCATTTTACTTAATAGCATTAGATAGAAAGATTAAAGCGGGCTTAATCTGACATTTAAATCAGTGTTCGGAGAAGCACAAATTTGGGGTGGGCTAATTAGCTTAATTTGGCTTTAATTTTGGCAGATACTTGAGCAGGATCGGCGCGCCCGGCTATGAGCGGACGCAGAGAGTTCATCACCTTACCCATATCTTTCATGCTAGTAGCTTGTTGCGCTTCAATGGTTTGCGCAATCATGGAATCAAGTTCTTCCTCAGTCATAGCTTCTGGTAGAAACTGAGATAACACCTCAATTTCGGCTTGTTCCTTACTAGCTAAATCTTCTCGGCCAGCGCCTTCAAAGGCTTTAACCGATTCTTTACGTTGTTTAATTTGCTTTTCAATGACCGCAAGAACCTGAGCATCGTCAAGCTCTTTGCGCTCATCGACTTCGATTTGCTTAATTGCCGCCTGTAGACTACGAATTACCGTTAACTTATGCATTTCTTTGGCGCGCATTGTCGCTTTCAAAACGTCAGTAATTTGGTTTTTCAAAGTCGTCATCATTTAATCCAGACAGGCAATCACAAATTAATTAGTAAAGGCGAGTAGTACGTACTGATTCACGCGCCAATTTCTTTTGGTAGCGTTTAACAGCAGCAGCTTTTTTGCGCTTACGTTCTTGAGTTGGTTTTTCGTAGAATTCACGCTTACGTACGTCAGCTAAAACACCTGCTTTTTCGCAAGAACGTTTGAAACGACGGATAGCTACGTCTACTGGTTCGCCTTCTTTCAATTTAACTTGTGGCATGAAGAATCCTCATTAAGTTATGGATAAGATCTGGGCGAAATTGCCCACGATCACAAGTGAAGGTCAGTATTTTACTCATTTACATCTCATATCACAAGTCTATAATAGGTTTCGCAATAGAATTGATACAGGTTATAGGCAATTTAATGATCGTTTTAGGCTTAGAAACATCTTGTGATGAAACAGGACTTGCACTGTATGACAGCGAGTTAGGTTTGCGCGGGCAAGTACTGTATAGCCAAATTAAATTGCATGCAGAGTATGGTGGTGTGGTACCCGAACTGGCTTCACGTGACCATGTGCGCAAACTTATTCCTTTAATCAATCAATTGCTTGAGCAGAGCCAAGTCAAAAAATCTGAAATTGATGCAGTGGCTTATACCCGTGGGCCGGGGCTAATGGGCGCACTCATGACAGGCGCATTATTTGGACGAACTTTAGCTTTTGCCTTAAATAAACCTGCAATTGGGGTGCATCACATGGAAGGGCACATGCTTGCACCATTATTGTCTGCTACACCACCAGAATTTCCGTTTGTCGCTTTATTGGTTTCGGGTGGACATACACAGCTCATGGCAGCTTATGGCATTGGCCAATATGAATTGTTAGGCGAGTCAATTGATGATGCTGCAGGCGAGGCTTTTGACAAAGTTGCCAAAATGATGGGTTTACCGTATCCGGGTGGGCCAAATATCGCCAAACTAGCTGAACAAGGCGATGCCAAAGCTTTTGAATTTCCACGTCCAATGTTGCACCAAGGCTTAGAATTTTCATTTAGCGGTTTAAAAACTGCGGTTTCAGTACAAATGAAAAAGTTAGGTGATGAAAACCGTGATGCCGATATTGCGGCAAGTTTCCAAGAAGCGATTGTTGATACTTTGGTGAAAAAATCGGTAAAAGCTTTAAAACAAACATGTTTAAAACGCTTGGTGATCGCGGGTGGGGTGAGTGCAAATACTCGGTTACGTGAGCGTTTAGAAGCAGATTTAGCTAAAATTCGTGCAACGGTTTATTATGCAGAACCTGCATTGTGCACCGACAATGGTGCAATGATTGCTTTTGCGGGCTATCAGCGTTTAAAAGCAGGGCAGCAAGATGGTTTATCGGTTACGACTACACCACGTTGGCCAATGACGGAGCTTACCAATCCAACTGCGGGTTAAGTTGTTCGTAGCATAAAATCAATCAGAGGCAATAATCTGCCTCTGACTTTATATGCTAAATTTTTACATTAATATTAGAAACGAATACTTAAGACTTAGCGAACTGCGTCCATTAAACCTTTGGTAAGATCTTTCATCATGCCTTGCATCACAGCATTCCCTGCATTTGTACAGTTTTCTAATTTTTTACCTTCTAGTGATTTACCTTGATTGGCCATTTCTTCGCACTTCTGCAAAACTTTTTTAGCTTCATCTAAGTTCTCGGCATAATACTCTTGCGTTTTCACTTGTGTACATGCTGTAAGCGTTGTAATTAAACTTACTGTAATTAACAAATTTTTAAATTTAAACATTATTTTTTAACCGTTGTTTGTTTTAAAGAGATTGCATCTTAAGCGAATAATGGGTTCATAAAATAATACAATGGACTAAAGTTGATCTTATTAAGTAAAATTAAATAATTGCAATATAAATATTTTTAATTTTTTTGAAGTTTTATAGTCATATTCTATCCCAAACTTTATTTCACGTATTGGTTTCAAATAGAACTGCTTTATTTTTTTTGTGCACTCATCCTACAATTTATAGAAATCCATAAAGTAGCTGACAGCAGTATTTAAATCTGTGAATCCTGTCCAATTGTTGTGTTTTCAACTTTAAACTATGATTTTTGGTAGATATTTAATATAACCCCAGTTACGGATAAGCCAAAGATTTAATCACATGAATTTTAGGCTTATTCTTTTGGCAAAGTTGATACGCACATAGTGAAGAAAATACGCCTGCTAAAAAACCAGCAATCGAACGATGTTTA
>NZ_JAYFSK010000022.1:0-39645 GCF_041464035.1 Acinetobacter sp. AL9
TCGCAAGAGATGCGATGGATGTCTGATTATTTGTAGTCATAAATTTAAGTCCCCACTTGTTTCTAAGTGGGGACTAAATTAAGGCTTATAGGATGAATTCAGAAGGTGTGTTCAGCGGACGCTTACATTTGTAGTCATAAATTTTAGTCCCCACTTGTTTTTAAGTGGGGACTAAATTAAGGCTTATAAGATGAATTCATAAGGTGTGTTCAGCGGACGCTTACTGAATATCTACTTTTCTTATTTGATTTTTTTTTGCTGAGATGGTGGCATCTTAACTCAACTTCCGTTTCCTTTAAAAACTTATAATTAAGAGAAGATTAAGTTAGATTTTCTACCCATTAATTCAAATAAAAATGGGGGTATTACCTACCCAGTATAAAAGTTATAAATAGCAGGTTTTAACAAACTAAAGATTACTACTGTAATCTTTAGTTAGGGCACAATTTATAAAACTATCGTAAGCGTCCGCTGAACCCCATGCCTATTTTTTAATTTTGGTCGGATTTCCAGCGGTGTGCCAGTAATTCTTCTATTTGGATTCACCAAAATTCTTTAGATGAATTTCTTGCATTAAAATGCTATAAGATCCGTGAAGATCTCCAACAATATAAACTGAATTATAATTTTGGTTTACAAGTATCTTTCTTATATCTTTCATGTTATGAATAAAAAACCTTCCACGAATTTTTAACCCTATTTATAGAACATGTCCCATATAACTTCTGAAACACCACAAATTGTTGCTATTTATACAAATAAAGAGATTTCAATTGATTTTTACCAGTTATTTGAAGATAGTCTAAAACCTATATTATTTACAATTAAAACTTTAGAACAGATTCATAGCATGGAGAAAAATAAAATCAATATTATCATCCTCGAATCTTGGGATGAACTCCATGACCTTCAACTAAATTGCAGTAAACTTCACCTTATCATCCCCATACATTCAAACAATAGACTGGAAAATAATCTAAATGCCCTAGTATTCGAGCATGATCAATCTATGACATCCCAACAGGCTCTAGAAAAGCTTTACCATAGTTTTATTAAATTTTATTTCTCAGCTGAATATCATCTTGATCCCCAAGATTTATTTAAATCTAACTCAGATAATAATGGCCATCAATATCTCAAGATGCATGATATTTTACAAAACGATGCTGATTATGAAAAACAACTCAATACCTATCTTAAAACGATATCAGAGACTGAAACAGTATGCTTCAATTTTTCAATAAGCTATGATTTTCCTTCAGAATCTGAGTATTTAACTTTCATAGAAGATGCTGTTAATAATTTAACGTATGCTGAAAATAGAGATGTATTCTTTAGTACCGTGCTTTCAAAGCATCCAATCTCAGATAATAAATTGTCTATCATACATTTAAGTCAAGAGTCTCCAATGTCCTGATTTTTTATCATATCAAAACCGATTAATTCATCATTATCTAGATCGAAAGGGAGAACCCATATCTTTGGATTTTTCCCTTGATCTCTTTCATGCTTATTTAACTGAAAGTCTGGTAATGCTTCATGAAATTTTAAACTTTTTGGATAAATCAAAACTATGGGGCCATCGTGTTCAAGGTACATATAACTATAAGCAAACATTTGCCGCATATCACCATCGCTAATTCCATAACGCTGGTCTTCACTATTCTGATCCAATAATTTCCATTTTGTATCTAAAATCATGTTGTTATGAATAGTTTTATTTTTCGCTTCAAAGTAGATATCTGGCCGAAGATTAAATCTATTTTTTCCATTATGACGGCACAAATATTTATTGCTCTTCTGCCTTTGGATTCGATAATGGCCCGAATATTTTTTCTCCATCTCACTCAGTACATAAGCTTCAAATAACTTTTCCATAGGAAAGAGTAAACTCATTCCATACCATTCACCCTGCAATGCTGATGGTGTCTGTTCACCTAGGACTATTTCACACCATACTTTGATTGATTCATATTGAGCATATAAACGGCCTGATTTCCATTGGGGAAAGTCTAGGCATGGCAATGTACTTTTAGGTACTTCACTGAGTTTTTGACGTATTTCATTTGCCAATCGCCAATTATCATTATCTTGTGTGAGTGTACAAATTTTTTCTAATGCAGCTTTAATAAGACGATTTGGGGCTGTATTTAAAGAAAAAACATCATGTTCAATCGGGAAACGATTTTGTTCTGTCACTGGTTGAGTCAGATATTTTTGGATATTCAATTTACCTTTTAAATAGGCACTTTGCTCAGCAATACGTTGATATTCAGACCGTAAACCTCGCTGAAGTAATAGATTACATGCCTCCAAAAAGCGACTCATGATCCATTCACTCAAAGGTAAATCTAACTTATCTAATGAGGCTGATCCTGCTTCTCGAGAGGATGGAAGCTTCCACAAGATTCTCAGCATTTTCCTGAGTAATTGACGTTCATTCGCAAGTACAATTTCCCTTTGATCTTGCTCATGTATTTCTACATGCTTAGGTAATATTTCAATTGTATGACCACATGGTGTTTGGATAATACCAACATAGTTATCCACTTTTATTTTACGTCTGCCTTCTAACTCAAAAATGGCAATACCATTTTTTTTAGTTTGACTAGAAAGCTCACATAAATAGTCAAATACTGAGGTTGGAACACAGATATGATCCAACTCTTTAGCAAATGCATGTTCAGTGCCATTGTCTTCAATGACACCATATTCTCTAATACTCAGAAGCACTATAATTCAGCCTATTACAAGTCATTTTCTTTTGCTTTCACGCCTGTAACAATCTGCAGAAGAGAAACAATTTGATCCTCAATGTCTGCTTCTTTTTTAAATAAATCTTGATTTATTTCCCAATTTCGACTTTCAAGATTTTTTATTAACTGGCCATCCATACCTGGAAATAATGACTCTTCCAATTTTTCAGTTTTAACCATGCCATTATTTCCGAGTACTAGCTTGATTTTACTCCAATCATCAAAAAAGTATTCTTGCAACAAAGGAATAATCTTTTTCTCAAAAATTTGCATAAGCTCTCGAACCGTAGCTGCTGCTTTTTCAGAAGTAGGTTTTAATTCAGTAAAATAAGCATGACCAATACAATGATCTCTATCTAATAGCACCTTAATACGTTTATTCATTACCTCTAATAATTTAGCTACATCAATAGCTTCCACCACTTTATTCTCTTTTGTGATTTTAATATCCTTTAGAATTTCTGGTTTTGGCATTATTTCAACAAATTCAAAGCGCCGTCTTAAAGCGATATCTACTGATGTTAATGAACGGTCAGAACTATTCATTGTTCCAATAATATAAAGATTTTTTGGGACGCCAAATTTTACATTTGGAGAGTTGGGTAAAATAATTTCTAAATCTTCAACATTACCCACTCTTTTTGATTTTTCAATTAAAGTAATCAACTCACCAAAAATCTTTGAAATATTCCCGCGGTTAATTTCATCAATAATGAGAACATAATTTTCATTTGGATTGTCTTTTGCTCTTTCACAAATATTTTTAAAAACACCAGGTTCAACATCATAATTTAATTGCCCCTCTTTTCTCTTAACTCTAATACCTTCAACAAAGTCTTCATAACCATAACTCTGGTGAAAAGTGACAAAACTGATTTTACCTTCCTCAACTAAAACTTTGTATTGTTCAACAATAGTAGATCTAGACCTTTCTATATCTTCACTCCACCACTCAGGCACTGCTATTTCTAGAGCTTTACTGATAGTCTCATAGGTTTTACCTGTGCCAGCTGGCCCATATAAAATTTGATTCAGAGGAAAATCTAAATTATCCGTATTATCCTCTGGCTCAGAAGATACCTTCTCATCGACTTTTTTACTTTTCAAATTTTTACGTCCTTCAGACTCTACTTCACAGACTGCTTGATAATATAATTCATAGAGTTTTTGATTTTTAAATCTGCGTTTTATTTCTGATATGGTAGTGCAATAGTCTTCCCATACCCTCAGTGCCTTTACATCATTATTAACAGAAATATCTGTGTATTTAATGCCATGTTTATTAAGAAACTTAGTACCTATCGAATTTAATGGAAAAAATAAATCTGGTCGACAACGACTCAATCCCGTAGATAATTTATTAATACCAAGAGATGCTGTCGGTAATATATCTACAATTTTATTTTTTACTAAATCAATATTACCTTCTTTAATTTCAATAATATTTTTAAATAATTCCCACAACTTAAAAATAGTATTTGATGGTCTCTCTACTATTTTTTTATTTTTCTCATGTGCTTTATATGGATAAAACCAAACACTTTGGGCATCAGACTCTGCAACGCCAACTAAATCAATATCAATTGTCTCACTTAATAAAAGACTATGTAACTTTTTTCTATTCTCATTAGTTCCTACATTGATTAAAGCTAACACTGTAAAAGGGTCTATTTCGGTATGATGATTCGGATCATCAATTATTGAACCATTTTCACCTAAGATTTTATCAGGTCGAAAATTATGACCTACTTCCGTCTTAAAAATTTTTAAATCATGTGCCAGTTTAGTTTGGTTTTCTTCATAACTAAGAATATAAGGAAATACTGTTTTCCTATAAAAATCAACCCACTCATATTTTTTATCCAGAACTTCTATAACCACTTATATATCCTTTAACTCTTAAATTAATTTATTAAATGTATTTCGCTATTCATTTTGCATATGCCATTAACTGACAAAACATATTCACCAATTTTTGCTGTTTAATCTGATTTGCCTGACTATTTACTAAATTTGGATGTCCTACCACAATTGCCAAAGCCTGCGCTCGAGAAATCGCCACATTTAAACGGTTTTTATCAAATAAAAAATCCATTCCTCGTGGAGAATCATTCGCATCACTTGCACATAGACTGAAAAATACAATAGGTGCTTCTTGGCCTTGAAACTTATCTACACTTCCCAGCTTTGCATTTTCACCTAAAGCAGATTTAAGTTTAGTCACTTGAAAATTATATGGTGCTACAAATAACATATCATCCAATGTGATGGACTTTTTATTACCTTCCTTGTCAGTATAAATTCGCCCAATAAGCTCATTTACAGCCTGCTGAATCGCTTGAACCTCCTCATCACTCGCCTGAGTATTTCCTTCATGTTCAACGGGGATGAATACAACACCTGCTTCCTTATTTAACACCCCCTTATAAGCATCAGGGACTTGAATAACTTGCAGATCGTTAGACTTGTGTGAATTTAACTTACCCTCATAAATGGCCTGACTGATAAACTCATTTACTTTTGAATGCATTCTGTAGGTAGTGTCGAGAAAGATGCCTCGATTAGGCTCAATTGTTGGATGATCTTTTAGCAAATAATCTAAAATAGACAAACCACTATCGCCAGGGTGCGTACCTTGAGCGGGTTGTCCTAGTTGCATTTGGTCACCCATTAAAACCAAATTATGAGCTGATTGACTCATTGCAATTAAGTTTGCTACCGATACTTGCCCTGCTTCATCAATAAACAAATAATCAAATTGCTTATTTAATTCCTCACGAGAAAACCCCCACGCTGTGGTACCAACGACACATGCTCCATCAAGATATTCAACTATTTTGTCATTCTTAATTTCTGAAATTCCAAAGTTTTCAATTTCAGTATCTGTATTTTTTGTACAACAGAAATGAGCTTGAATATTTTCATTTTGGCAATACTGTGCCACACCAATCAAAAGATTATTAATCGCCTTATGGGAGTTTGAGCTAATGCCTACTTTTTTTCCTTGCTTAAGTAGTTCTGCAATAACATGCTTACCTGTAAAGGTTTTTCCTGCTCCAGGAGGTCCTTGAATCACAATATATGAGTTATCCAAATTACAAATTGCCGATTTTATTTGATCCAACTTTTCTAAGTTTTTATGGCTCGAAACAATTATTTCTCCCTTTTCTATACCCTTGATGCGTGGATAATCCCGTCTTAAAAAATGGAGAATAGCATCATCATTGAGCTGGTTTTCATAATAGCTTCGGACTACTGTTTCTATTGCTTTTGGAATAGGCTTTGGATTTACATAATCATCCGGGATTAAATGCACAACAGACAGCGGTTCTTTAAGCTGTAAGCAAATTCTGCCTTTTGAAACTGATGAATGCTCTTTTAATAATGTCGCTTTAAGATTGTTTCCCTTTTCATCTTCCTCCCCAAGAGTATAAAAGCTAGTGGTATTTGCCATTTTAAATTCTTGATGAGGATCAAATGAATACTCATATGCTAAGCTTCTTGCTTTAGGAGTTGGTTTAAATGGCTCTTTGTCTGTACGAATACAGTTTACTAGACAATCAAGATCATCATAAAGCTCTTCTACTGTTAAGCCCATTCTTTCAAAAAGTCGCCAAAAAACTGGCTTAGCTTCTCTACGATGAAACTCCAGAGCCCAAGCCATGTTTTCACAAATTTGTGACTCAATTATATCGTGAGACTTAAGAGATTCTGCTTTACTCAATAATTGATCTCTTAAGTTTGTTATTGCCGTTATTTCCTCACTTAGCTCTTTTTCTACAATGTCTTTTTTTCCTACATACTGGATGCCAAATTCTTGCTGTTTCTGATGCAACCAAGCCACTAACTCTTGCGTACTATTACAATCATCAATATTGTAGTCTCGAATACTTTTCAGGACTTGTGATGTTTGCCAAATTAATCCATCTGGATTAACTCGCCAATTTTCATACACGACAACAGAATCGCCACCGGAACCCACTTCTGTTTCACGTTTACCACGATATAAGTGTTCTACATTTTTAATAGAATATTTTGGTTCACCAATCAGTAATCCATTTTTAACGATCTTGTATAAATCAACAAAAACTCCATTTCTTAGCAATTGATCTACTTCTAATTCACAAACACCATAACGGCACATGAGCTTCTTACATGCAGCAATTTCATAGTTTGCATAATGGTAAATATGCATTGTAGGATCTTGCTGCCAACGTGCATAAACCCATTCGATAAATGATTTAAATGCTATTTTTTCTTCGACTTCATTGTGAGCCCAAAAATCTATAAACTTACGCTCACCTTTTTCATCGAAATATGTACATCCCCACAAGTACTCAAGTCCCCCTTCAATTAAAGGAAACCCCTCGATATCAAAGTACACATCATTTTCAGAGTGCTGAGGTAATAGTGCCAATCCTAGTTTTTCATGAGTGTTAATGATTTCAAATAAAGGCGTTGCAAGCCCTTCACTTTTTCTCTGAATTTGGGTCTGAGCTTTTAATCTTTTATATACATCAGTATTCAAGCTCTTAATGCTTGGCTTATCACTATTAATCAAGTCTTGCATCGTCTGAATACCATCAGCATTCAGCTTCTTGATTTGCGAGCGTGTAATTGTGGCGACTTGAGAAAGATGATCTGCCTCTTTGAGTAATTGCTTCGCATAATTACTCCAACAACCCCATGACTTGGAGTCAGAAGGATTAGGGTACTTTTCTAAATCGAATTCTTCGTGCAATTGCAAAAAGGCATTTTTTACTGATTGGTAGTAATAGTAAAATTCTTGTGTTCTCAATCGCTGTTGAGTTTGATCGCCTAAAATAATGACAAAATCATTCGAATAACGGCCTTGAATAGCTGCAATCATTTCCTGATAGCAACACAATTGAATGGTGTAATATGGTTGTAATGATTTTGAAAGTTTGGTGTCCCAAATTTCATAATGATAGTCCCCAAGTTGACTAGAACCTGGAACCTTGACTAAAAAATCAGCAAATCCTGTAAACTGATCTTGACTTAAACAAGCCTGGAAAACAACATCTGCACCTTCTTTCATGGCCTGTATCGTTGCAGCTTTCTTATCTGAACTTAATCCTATATTCGCAATCGTTAAGCCTTGTTGCTTTAATCCTTCCAATACAGATGATTCGTGCTCTGCACCTTTATCCTGAAGCATGAGCATCATTGCATCATCCTGATCTTTTAAATCTAAAGCTTCAGGAGAAATAAGACTGAAATGTTCCATCCAGGAAGCAAAAGGACTTTCTAAAAACAAAATTAAATCAGAGGGTGAAAAAATTAAATTATCATTGTGTAGTTTCATATTAACCCCAAATATTTTTATAAAGTACTAAAAAAACAAATACTACTATAGACTTCTTTCATAAATCAAAAAACGATCTTCTTCTTGGTTAATATTTGCATCCCAGATTTTTTAGCATTCGTGCATAATCTGCGATTGAAATACAATGATTAGCCATCCTTTAACAAAAAATAGATTTTTGCATCAGTCGCCTTAAAAAATATATTAGACCTGGCATTAGTCAAAATTTAAACAGCCACAAACTATATTTTATAAGGTTTTAACCAATTCAAAATTAGGTAAAAGCATAATCCGCAAGGTCTATTGTTAAAAATTCTATTCATGAAAAAAATCTGGGGAATCATAATGTGAATTTTGCATAGCTACATCTAATGGACAATAAAAAAATTGCACACCTGGAATTTTTGGACTTCCATCTCGATTTTCCAAATGTTTTTCTAGTTTAATATATAAAGGATCATTTTTATCAAAACTGACATCTAAGAATAAATTACCTAGATATGGTTGCTGTATAACATTATCACTAGCCATACCGTAACAAAACTCAAATGAAATATTATTATAATTTAGCCATTGTATTAATTCATTTCGCTCAGTTAAATCTTTATAATTGTGATTTTCTAATGTCATTTCACTAAAACTAACAAAAAGTACATCACTTCCTTTTTTTCTCGCAATTGCGTCTATATGTTGGATTATCATTGGCATCTTATTTACCCTTTCATTATATAATTTTTACTTCATGTAGTATATCTATTACATTAGAACTTGTTGACATTGACTGCTCAAAAAAATGCGAGAAAGTAGAATTTAATTTACAGTCTCAATTTAATCACTGTGTTAGGTCAGGCAGCCTATCTTAATAAACTCCTCCAACAAACCCGGTACGGTTCAAAAACGGAAAAATGAAATTTACATTAAATTATCCGCTATATTAGCGGTATAAATCATTAAAATTGTTCTCTACATATACATAAAAACATTTTCCACTCGATCATATTTAAAGACCATTAACCGTACCGGGTTTGTCGGAGACTTTTTTATTTAAGTTAGACCACCTGACCTAACGGGTTAATCTTATCATAGTACATTGCTTCAAACTCAAAAGGGAGACTGTAAATAAAACTGTGTAAACGCTTAAACTCCTCCAACGTTGTTGGGGTCAAACAAAAGGTGTTTACCATGAAAGATGAAGCAATGTTGGCACTCGCTAAAGAGTTAGCCAAGAACCTAAAAACCGAAGCCGATCTCAATAATTTTAGTCGGGCTTTAAAGAAATTGACTGTTGAAACTGCCCTTAATGCGGAACTCACCGACCATTTAGGTTACGAAAAGAATAGCCCACGAACAGGCAAAAATGTTCGCAATGGTTACACAACGAAGCGTCTACTGACTGATGATGGTGAGTTTGAACTAGATACCCCTAGAGATCGTGAGGGTACATTTGAGCCACAGCTTATCAAGAAAAATCAGACCCGTATCACGCAAATGGATAGCCAGATTTTATCCCTCTATGCCAAAGGTATGACGACTCGGGACATTGTTGCTTCATTCAAGGAAATGTATGATGCAGATGTGTCACCCACCCTGATTTCCAAGGTGACAGATGCAGTTATAGAACAAGTGGCTTTGTTGCACAAATATGTAAGCATCTGATTTAAATAAATTTAATTTTGGATCAAAAAATAATCAAAACTCTTAAAATCATATAGTTATGAAATCTTTGTGCAACAAAGCCTCACCAATTACGTCGATCCCAATGCAACCATTGTTTAGCATCTAAGGTGATATCACTTTGTAGTTTAAGCATAGTCAGTATGGTGAGTCGATTCTCAGGATCACCAGTTAAACAACTTGCAGAAAATTGGTGGCAATTATCAAAAAATAAGTTGTAATCACGTCTAGAACTTATAAATTTTCTCGCACGTTCAGCAACAACCTCACTACCTACAGGATCACCATTATTACAAGAGACATAAATGGCATTTGCAGGTGTACCACTAATGAATTCTTGAGGAGTTACACTTTCAATATTTCCATGTTTGTTTAAATGGACAATTTTATTGTTACCAATATAAACACCTGAATGTTCAGTGTTCAAAAATAAATTACAATACACAATTGATCCTGGTATTGGATTTACTCTCATACTCAGATTATTTAATCCATTCGCGACATAATGAGTAGCTATATATTTAGAAACAACAGTGGGTGCAATACTTCCAGATAATGCACCTGTAAGAATATATTTAGCTGAATTTAAAAGGATCGCGGGATCATCTCCTGCTTTCTCAACAATGACCGTTGCCTTCTCAATAGTCTCAATAGTTTTCATTTCAGCATCAAAGGCTTTTTCTTTAGCAACCATCACAGCATATTCAACAACACTGTTATATTTAATAGCATCTGTTGCACTTTTGGCTGTGTCTGTTACAGCATCAACCGCATTACTGAAAAAATCTTTAATTCCCATAAATCCCCCCCTAATTTAACTTTATCTTTTAAATGGCTTTGTTGCATAAATATGTAAGCATATGATTTAAATAAATTTAATTTTAGATCAAAAAATAATCAAAACTTTTAAAATCATATAGTTATGAAATCTTTGTGCAACAAAGCCATTGCGAGTTGAAAAAGTCTAATGATTCTATGAATACACCTAACTTTTTCAACTAACTACAAATGTGTTGCACTTGGGATTTGAATCTGCGATATGTGAAAACAGGGTATTTTTTTAAAAATTTACCCATGCATTTTTATCAACAACTTCCATGGCTCTTTTCTCGACCAATTATTAAAAATGCTTTAAAATTAGTGCCATAGAATCTAAACACCAATCATTACTCACAGTTTAATACCATGTAGATCCCTGGCATCGTGTTACCTATTGCTCATGAGAGAAAACGAACTAAACTAAGTAGCTACTCTTCACCCCATAAGAAGAAATAACTACTTCCTTCTTAGCACGCGTTAAAGCAACAAATACAAGTGATCTCTCATGAGCATCTGCTTCAATCTGAGACACTTCATCTGCTTTATGCTCGACGGCGTTCTTTAATGGTATAAGCCCCTCATTACAAGATGCTAAAACAATTAAATCAAATTCCAAGCCTTTAACACGATGGATCGTGGCAATTTTTACAACATCCTTTGGAGCATGTGTTTCAGAGGTTTCAATTCTATGGAATTTTCGCTTCTCAGCATTAAATTTTTGAGCAATTTTATCTATTTCCGCATTCGTTCTTGCAACAATACAAATACTCTCTAATGGATAAGATGACTGATCAATAAAAGCAAATACCTTTTGCATTTGCTCTTCAAAATTTTGGCTATTATCAAAAATATATGGTGCAGGCCCATGGGTAAGTGATTTATACAATGTATTGTTATCCTCACCACCATCCAAATCATCTATTGGCATATCATTTAGAATTGCGCTTGCAAACTTTCTAATTTCATCCGTGGTTCGATAATTAATTTTGAGTTTAGCTGATCGCCCACGTACATTAATCCCAACTTGGCTCAACACTACTTTATTTTGGTCATAAATACGTTGATGTGCATCACCAACAATAAAGAGATCATTTTCTTGCTCTGGCACAATCGCTCTTAACAACTTGAATGCTTGTGGTCCCATATCTTGGGCTTCATCCACAACAATACTTTGATAAGGAAAATCTATACCATTTACTTTGATAAAGTCTGCTGCATCTCGATAGGCATCGGAGATTTCTTTGATTCCATGTTGATTCAGCAAACGTCTATATTCAGATAAAACATCCCAAACTTTAATTTTATCTGCTCGACTTAAACGTGTACCTCGTCCTACACGGCGTGCCTGCTTATATTCCTCAAGTGAGGTAATGCCCTGTGGTTGTATTACATGCAACCATTCTTCTTTGAAAAACTCTAAGCTTAATGTCAATTCTGGTGACATTTCTGCATAGGCCATTTTCCAATGCTCATCTAACTTTTCTCGACTGTAGACAATCTCAAAATCATATTTTTGTTTACGTAAGAAATACTGAACCCATCGATCTAAATTCACGACTTCAATTTTTTGCAGTAAAGCCTCTCCACATAAACTTCTAAGCTGATCTTCAATATCTTGTGCTAAGTTCTTGGTAAAAGTTGTAAATAGAATTTTATGATTCGGATCAGTTAAATTCTCCGCTAACCATTTTGCTCGGTGCATAGCCACTACCGTCTTACCCGTGCCAGCACCGCCTAAAACACGAATAGGTCCTTTTTTATGTCCTGTTGCTAGTTTACGTTGTGATGAGTGTAGGAAAACACGCCATTTTTCTAGCGATGCACTTAGCATCTCCTCCAATTCCGTCTCACCAGAAACCACAGAGAATTTCGCTAATGACTGATCCCTAGCCAGTGCAGCCTCAAAATCGGTCGTACTAAATTGACTATCTTCAGCAATTTCACGCTCAGCAAGAATGGACTCGTAGCTTTGCCCTGCTAGATACAAGAATAAGCCTTCATAGGCATCTTGTGGCAAATTGGTTTGTAACTGATCCAAATCTTCTTCCGTTTGCACTAATCGAACTTGAGGGATTAAATCTTCTGGCACCCCTAGTTTCATCAATTGCTTATCACGCAGAGAATTGAATAAACTTTCCGAAGTCTCCTGAGACTCTATTGCCACTGCTTGGACTTCACTTTGATAAAGCTGAATAGCACCTGTTTCGGCATTAATATTACATTTATGCGTTTTCGCCCAAGTGTAGGCATCATCATGGTGATCAACCCAAAGTAATAACAGAATATTGCCTTGTTCGGAGACAATGATGCGATAGGTCTGATCTACTCGTAAGGATCTAAAGCTATCATCTTTGACAACTTGTAATTTTTCTAGATTAAAACCAGGCAAAGAGGGATTGACCATAAACTTCATAATCTGTTGGTTTACTTTTGCCTGAATATTGGATGGCAATTTATTCAGTGATGCAAAATATCCATCAGAAAAAGCCAACTTTAAATTTGTTTTCATAGCTTATCCCCCAATTCAGTTACTAATATTTCCAAATTATTTTCAAATAGGTATACGTAATACCCTTGTTGTTCGAATACTTCTTTGTCATCGAATTGATATGGCAAAAGCACAATGATTTTTTGATCTTTCCATAACAATTCAGCTTCTGCCAAAATTTCACCTTTAGCACCTTCTAACTCAAAGCCAACTAAAGGCATAGAAATACATTGATCCTTTAATGCGTATAGCAACGGATGTATAACCTCTGATGCCTCTTCAAATACAAATGACCAGTCATCATGATCTGAAACAGGCGGTGTATTCCAACTCAATCTTGAATACACACCTTCATTGGTTTGTTTAATTTCTCCAGCATATAGATTTGGACAAAACTGAAGCCAATTCATGAGTTGCCATAACCTCATCCACAGTAATTTAGTTTCTTCGAGATTTTTTTCACCTAATTGGACTTGGATGCCAATCATCAGTGCATTTAAATCAAGATTTTTAATAATACCGTCACCCGAAGCGTATGCTAATTTAAGCTGATTTTCGCTATGTCCCAGTTCAAAAATACCATTCAAAATAAGTGATTTGGATTGTGAAAGCTCATGAAACTCCAATGGAAAATACTGAGTAAATGCCTTCCATTGCTCTACATTTTGATCCGACTTGTGTCTAGGATCGATTAAACGCAAGGCTTGTAGAGCACTTAAGCGTTGTATATCTTCAGTTCTTGGATGACTCAAAAACTTCATTAACAGATTAAAGCTGTTCATTTGCAAATCATTGAGCGTATAAGGTTTCAAGTTCTTTTCATGTGCTTTCTTCAGTCCACTATAAGCCGCTGTTTCTGTAACAATACTTGGAAATACATTGGCAACTTTAGTTTCATTTTTTGTAAAGCTTGACTCTACATCGTGCCAAGTCAAAGACCAAACCCAATATTGCCCTGAACGAAGTAATGCCTGACGTTTAAGTAAATCATCATGTACGCTTTGAGCATGATATTCATAACCATCTAAGAAAATTGCAATCGGTTTAAAGCCGGCTTTCTTTGCTTCTTTATTTTCTGGGTAAATAATAAAGTCTGGCTCACAAGCATAAGCAACGCCCTGTGATGGACCCAATTGGACATGCATTTCCATACGGTATTGTTCTTTATCAATACTTAAATGATATGCCTTATTCCCTTTGATCAAATCAACTTTTACACTGACTTTCTTACCACCAACAAAGGGTTGTAATTCTGGTTCATTAAATGTTCTCAGTGCTTCAGGGAAGCGTACTTCTAGCTGGCTATCCTCCCAAACCACTTTTTTCACTTTCCCTAAGTGTTCAACTTTTTTAAATGTCGGATCATCACGTAATAACTCATGCAACATATTCAAAGCGACTTTACGTGAAGTGCTTTCCATACCGTAGGAATTACGATAGGCATACAAGCATTGATAGCAACCATCCACCTCAGGAACGACATGTTGACATGAGCATTCAGCCATTACTTTTTGGGCTGCTTTAAATGTATCTAACAAATGCTTTGGGTCCGCGAGCAATTCATGTAAATAACCCGTACCACCAGGAACGCTGTCATAAATTACTAAATAGCGTTCTCTAAAGTCACTACCAGCAACAGGCTGTTCAGAAATCATAATTTGTAAGTGATCGACTTTGCCTCCAAATTTCTTTTTAAGGCCTAACTGCATTGCTGCAACAAAAGAGTTGATCTGTTCATCTGGCGTTGCTACAGCCATACTCGGCATAAGAATACGGATGGCTTCTGAAACATATTGTCGGTACAAATACAGACATTGTTCAATGCCACTTTCATCCTGATTTTTAGCAAAGCTACAGTAGTGCTGATGTTTTGCAGGGCCTTTTTTATCTTGTACAGTGCCGCATTCCTTGCAGATTCTAAAACCTGGGCGCTCTAACTCCTTACCAGCGATGTAAAAGGTTAAGTCAGTAGAGCCCGTACTTTCACCAAAATTCATTTCAATAAATTTTGCTTTTTTAACGAATTCAAAACCAAAAGGTCGATCTTCGTTTTCAAAAGCATATGCAAGTTCCACGTCCTGCGGATCAACATCCACGAGCATCTGCTTATTAAAGAATAATGGTTCACGTGTTTCACTATCATCAGATAGCATCGCCTTAGATTTCAATGTATTGGCATACACCTGCACCAATTTCAATACTGGAAACTGCTGCCTTACATCTGCCCATTGAATATCACCACAACGGGGACAACTTGATGCCGTGACCGTTGAACCCACCGTCTCATGATAACTACAGCTTGGGCACATGCGCATGCGCTCAATGGCTTTACCTTTCGCTGTTTCTACCCGTGTAATTTCAACTTTATGATGGGACGCATAGAAAATACTATTCGGTGCCAACTCACTGATTGCAGCATGAGCAGGACGTGTGTATTCATACTCTTCAGAATGATACGGAGAAGCACTCGATGGATCTGATGATTTTCTAAAAATCACAGATTTCAAAGTTGTGCCTTCTTCTGGGAAAGCATAATTAGGGAGTAAGCCTTCATCTGTTAAGAAATTAAATGTCGACTTGCTATAAATATTACGTTTAAGCCTAGCTACCCCTGTAATTTCTTGATGAAGCTCGTCTAATTTTTTCTTTTTCTCTTCATCATCAGGTAATACTTCGGTTTTCTTTAAGGTTTTTTCTAATGCACTCTTTTGCTCATTTAAGCGATGAATTTCCTCTGCCAACTCTTTAATTCGATTAATCAACACCCATTCGATTTGCTCTTCTTCCGACTCATGGTTGATGATCACTTTTTTAAGTCGTTCTCGATTTTCTAAACTCATCGTCGGTGGTAGCAACTCAGCAAAGCCGTCCCATAACCGATCTCGATGGGTTTGAATATATTCAATTAAAGTATAAGGGAAACGGTCTGTATTATTGGTTTTTACCGCACCAATCACCAATTGCATGGTTTCAGGAATACTTTGTTTACCTTGTTCGGCACGTCCCCAGTCATCAAAACAGTACGCAAATAATTGTCGTTTCAACACCATGGAAGCTTCTAAGAAAATTGCAGGTGGCTCAACATTGCCCGCCATCATTTGCAATGGATTTGCATAAAAATACAAATCATGTGGTTGTCCATTGGCAACCGTTAACGCCACAGAGTTCCCCGTCGAACGTCCAGCTCGACCAATACGCTGTAAATAGCTTGCCTGTGATGGTGGTACTGAAGCGAGAATAACTGAGGAGAGATCCCCAATATCAATACCCATTTCTAAGGTTGGAGTTGCGGACAATAAATTTTCAAACCATGGTTTTCGTTCACCTGACTTTTCTTTGGCTTTGAACTGGTTTTCTACTTTTTCACGTAAAGCACGTGACAATAGTCCTGTATGCTCATGTCCGATTACACGGTTAATTTGCCCATGCAAGTAGAAATGTCTATAGAAATTATTCAATGGACGGTGATCTTTCCTCCAAACATACATCCGAGAGTTGTTCTTTACGTTTAACTGCAATGATGGAAGATCTTCAATCTCCTCATCCCACTGCTGTGGCACGTTGAGTTCACCATGACTTTGCGATAAATCTAAGCTATCTGAGGCACGTAAGGTGAATGTACTGAGCTGATGAGTAACAAACAGTTTTTGCGGATTTAAACCCCAGACTCGTGCATCTTTGGTTTTAATCACTCGTTCAACCACTAAGTCCACACTTTGTAAGGCTTTTAAGCAATATTCAAATAACTTGCTATAAAAGTCTCTACCTACAAGATCTTCAGTCTGCACAATTAAGCTGAGCCATTTTTCATACCACGAATAACCTCTTTTCAGCGTGATACTTTCAAAGCCCTTACATTTATCGCTTGCAGGAAATACAGGTAACTGAGAATGCGAACCAAAAGTTGGTAAAGTCTTATCATTGGTTAAAATATAGTAATCACCACCACGCTCAACAAAACCTTCCAAAAGCTGATGATAAATCGCACCTTGATTACGTAAACGAAGACAGATTCCCCAGAGTAATTGTTGTGCTTGTTTCTCCGGTAATTTATAACCCAAATGATTTAGGGCATCTTGTTGCAGCTGAGTGGCAGCTTGATGGATTAAATTCGGATCCCAATAAATACTCGCGACCCCTGTACGACGTAATGATCGTCCAGTTTGGCTTTTAATCCCGAGTTCATGTAGCGCTTCCCACGCTAAACGGCGTTTAATATCGGCTAGCAGTTGTGCCAATTGAGGGTTTTTTCCCTCTTTCATGTCGATATAAGCTTCACGGGACTCTAAATTAGGTGCAATAAATTCTGTAATAAATTTTTCATGAGTCCAACCCTGCGAATTTATTTCATTGAGTTCATAATCTTCAAACCAATGATCAACAAAATCTAAATAAGGCACCATGCTATGTTTAGCAATGTACTGTGCCATCCCTGTTCGAAGATTCATTTCCCAAGTCCGTGCGCTATAAAAACCGGCACGGTGTGTTGCGTCTTGAACTGAGTCAGAGAATGCGATGACTTTTTTATCTTGATTGAGCTGATTGGAAAACAGTTGGTTAACCGCAACTGAAGTTAAACTTGCCGCCTGAGATCCGAAGATAATCAAGGAATTTCGGGAATGACAAGATGGACACGTACGCTCTTTCTTGTTGGTATTTACCCCCTTTTCTTGAACTTCTTTAACCTCGGCAGTTTCTACTACAGATACAACGTTATTTGAACCACATTTATTACACTGATCGGTTTTAACCGCACTTTGATGACAACATTCACCACATAAATAACTGACAATGCCTGTCACGTGATCCGTATGAGCTGGATCAATCGGCATCAAATACTTAGCTTCCACATCGTTCTTAAAGAAGCGGGTATACAACTTACGTAGATCTGTCTCAATCTGAGTATCCCCCATCTTTTCTGCCGCTAGCCAAGATGTGGCATGACATTCTGAGCATTGCAGTACAGGCAAAACCACTTGGTCTTTTTGTTTTTTTAGATCGTCATGAAAGTATAAGTGTACATGAGCAGGATCTTTATGGACTGAAGCTACGATACGTCGCAACTCTCGAATCCATGCTTGGAACCTTAATGAGACAAAGGGCTGTCCTGGGTAATCTTTTCCACGTGCATGAGCAACCAAGGCCAATAAAGACATGAGAATATACTCAGCATAAGGTCTTAAACTTGGTGGTAGTGTTCGTGCTTCAGGTACAAGACTTGAAAATGGTGTTAAGGCTTGCGCATCGTTAAGCAACTTTAAGAAAAATGCGTGGCTCTTTAACTTTAAACCTAATTCTTGGCGGGACTGCATATCGGTGGGATCAAGATCAAATCCACCATCTGCTGCTTTACCAAAGAAAAACCAAGCTTGATGTTTTAAATACTCGACTTCCGATTCAAATTGTTGCTGATTTAATAGCTTCGGATCGAAATCATACGAAATACTGTAGTACTCAATCGGTGCCTGGAACTCGGCTGGACTGACACGGGTTTCACCAATAATGCTGTCTGCTGTAAATTCAGCATCAAAGATCTTAGAAACAAATTCGAGTAAATCGCCTTTACTCTCTTCTGACCCTATGGTCGCTGAGGTGCCCACCGTCACCAAATGATGTTTTGGTGTTTTTAAATGTGCTTTTAAACGGCGAATTAACATGGCCAAGTCAGAACCTTGCGCACCATCAAAAGTATGCAATTCATCGACCACCAAATACTTCAAGGTATCTGTCTGGTTTTGTGCCCATAGACTTTGGTCTTTTGGACGCATCAACAAGTAATCCAACATTTTATAGTTGGTGAGCAAGATGTCAGGTGGGTTCTTACGCAAGGTGTCATGATCTGTGATGACCTGCGTATCCGACATTAGTTTGGTGCCACTGGCTGCATTGTCATCTTGACCAACAAATAGCCCGACATTGACGCGATTTTTTAATTCAGGGGTATTATGAATCACCTCTGCAAAACGTTTGGCTTGGTCTGTTGCGAGTGCATTCATTGGGTAAATAATAATGGCTTTAATGCCTTTACTCTTGTGTTCTAAGCAATGATTGAGCAGTGGATATAAAAAGCATTCGGTTTTACCGGAGCCAGTACCCGTTGCCACCAAGGTTGGTTTAGCAGTTTCACCGACAAGGCGTGTCCATGCTTTTTCCTGATGGGCAAACGGTGAATGTTCTGTTTTAAAGTGCGGGAAAAATTCACATGTCGCTTTGGGATTTTTAGCAAACGGAAGCCCTAAGGACACATACGGTCCTTTAAAAAATGCTTCGCCATTGGCATCTTGATCGACAAATGCTTCAAACTTGCCCTTAAAATGTGGTGTTTCCGTTTCGTAGCCTGTTGTAATAAAACTCTTTAATGCTTTCTCTATATCTTTTGAAATTAAACTCGGAAACATGCCTTATTGGCCCTCTTGCGTTTTGAATCGTGCCTCAAACACTTCCCACGCTTGTTTATAATCTTCTTCTCTGTTTGGTAAGTACCATGGACTGGTATAGGTAATGACACGCTCAATAGGTCCCCCCGGTTGGGTGTCGTCCATAATGGTTCTTAATATTTTGGTGCCATCTGGTAGTTTTTGTGCTTCGGTCCAACCCAGTGGTTTGGATTCTTTTTTACCACATGGATATTCAATAATGACCGATGGATCACGTGGCCCAGCATTACGTGATAGACCAACACCAACCAGACCTTTTGATGGTGTAAAGACAATACGTCCAGTTTGGTCATAGTAGGTTTCACGTTCGTACTGTTGCATGACTGGGAACTGGACACGGTAGATGGTGAGCAATTCTTGCAAGGTCATACCGAGTTCCATTGCAACAAGTACATCGATTTCTAGCAGTGCTTGACGGCGTTCAAAGTCTGCTCTAAGAGCATTTTCTTTTACCCACTTAAGCTTAAGCTCTCTAAAAAAATCAAATCGTAATAACTTAGAATTCGTCCAATTATCATTTTTATAATCTTCTGACCAACAACAACTCCATAATTCTTTATAAAAACTTGTAATACAGTTTAAGGATAAAGTCCTTATAAATAGTTCATTAGCATATTTACTATTACGCTTTAAGATTGGTAATTGCTTTAATAAGGAAATATTTGCATGACCTTGACCAGTAGATTTCACAAAGAAATCGATAACAATAGACAATGAAAATGAGTTAAAGCTTAAAAGATCTTTATAGTCTTTAAACACTAAAGAAATACAATTATTTAAATGAGCTACATCTTTGGCTGAAATATGAGATATCAATGTTCTTTCAAGATTACTTGCTATCATTTCCCTGTTTACATGTCTGTAATATGAGGTAACAGGTAACGAGTACTCTTTATTTTTTTCAATCCATGGTACTTTGGGTGTTTTATCTTCGTAGTAAATACTATCAGGTATATAATTAGTCCTAGGTATATAATTTTCCTCAATACTTTCAAGATCAATTTTATCATAAGCCCGATGAGTATCACATATCGTTCTAGGTGTTTGATGCAAAGGATTGCCTACAAAAAAATGTGGACCCTCAAATATTAAACTTTTTAAATTATTTGGAAATATGGTTATTTCTTTAATTAATTTTTCATCTTGAGCAGTAGTTTGATTCCAATGCTGAGTAGCAAAAAAATCATTACTCAAATCACGTAATACTCTTGGATATTTTATAAATTTTTCTAAGAATTTTTGCATTTGAATAGTATGAATACTTGGTAACTTAGCTTCATAACGTGAAGTTCCAGGTTCATCGTATAACTGGGAAAAAATCTCCATATCCTTATTAGTTATCGAAACAATTCTATCCAAATGACCTTTTGTTGACCATTCACCTTTTATGTCTTTTAGACCTGCTACCTCACCATTACCATTATGCATATATGAATCATCAATGGTCTTAGGAATAAATACATTTGAAATATTTTTAAAATTAATAAATTCTTGGGTACTCCCTATAATGTTTAATGAAAATTTAAATTGGTTTCCAATAGGAAATAATTTTTTCTCATTATGAAATTGATAATGTTGTCTAAGACGTTTATTTAAAAAACCTCTTAATAATCCACTATTGTTCTCTAAATAAATTGCTTCAGGATAAATTAATCCACTATAACCATTTAAATTACATAAATTCCAAACCTGACAGATAAAACATTTATACAGGTTGGCTTTTTGGCCAGCTAGTAAAGGATAATTTGAAATAGCATTTAAAAAACTTTGAGTACCTTCTGCGTCTTCTAATGCCTCAAACCAAGCTGTCTCTAATTCAGGCTTAACCTTGAACTCCTGCTTTCTACGCTCCCGTAATTTTGTAGCTGAAAAGTTTTTAATTAAAAATTCAGGGTTAAAATCACCTAACACACCGCCTTCATTCCACTCTACTTTTAACCATGGTGGATTCCCCAACATCACATCAAAACCACCACGGTCAGCAAAAATATCCCCAAACGTCAACTCCCAATGGAAGAACTTAAACTTATCAGCCAACTCTTTGACTAACTGTAAACGCCGATGTTGTTTGTAAAGACTAGGTAAATGCAACTCACCCTTCGCAGTTAAAACTTGGCTGAGCTTCTCTTCTTGTACCGTTAAGCTGAGTTGATCATCACCAAACAAATCATGCTGAGGCTTTTCAAAACCAGTTGAAGTGTTCGGTGTCTCTACGATTGGTGTATCAAAATCAAATCCACTTTGTTCTGGTTGGTAAAATTCATAAACCTCACTTTCAAGGACCAGCTTGAGCTCCATCATCCATGTCGCACGATCTGGCAATAAATCCGCCTGCTCAATTGGCCAGAACCATAACGCACACCAATAATCCATCACCAATTTCAGACGGTGGTACGGCGTAGCAATTGGTGCATCGTGGTTAAAAATACCATTGGCATGGATTGCATCTTTTGCGGCTGTTGTGGTTGTCTGACCTTTATATTCTTGCCCCCAAATCTTAAATTGATCTTCTGTACGGGCACGGTCAGTTCTTAAAGTTTGAACATGCTGCGCCCACAACTCATCAATGACTTGGCTAAATTGCTGTAAGGTTTCAACTTCCCAAGCTTCTAAATTAGATAAAAAGCCTTTACGCCAGTTTTTAATCGTTTCGAATTTTTCAGGCTTTAAGGCTTTGGCATCACGGTCTGTCACATTTGCCATATCAGGATCAGGTAATAAGAAGTGATACACTTCCGTACTAGCACGATCTGATTTTTTGCGTGCTAAACCTTCGGGTGTCAATCGCTTTGGTGCAAAGTTAAACCACTTATCTGCTTTAACCTTGGCTGTGATTTGCTTCTGTTCATAGACCTGACGACGTGCACCAATCAACGAGTTACCATTAAACAACTGATAACCAAACCATGGCACCTGATTCGAACCATTAATCGAGTTCAGCCATAATGAAACTTCTGCGAGTTCCACAGCAATCGAGTTTAAATCCACACCAAATACATTATGGTCTGCAATATGCATTTTGACCGTTTGTAGCTCGTGTTGGTAATCCTTCATCTCGATGCGTTGATTCAGCTCAGATTGCTTCTTAACCAAATAGGCTTCAGCTAACTGATTGACTGCTTCATTCAAGAAGGCTGCGGAACCCATCGCAGGCTCACATACCGTCAGCTTTAAAATGTCATCTGCACTTACTTTTTCTAGTTCTGCACCCAGTTTTTCACGTAAGGTATATTTCACCAAGCTTTTGGTCAGAACCTCTGGTGTGTAATAACTGGCTGACTTTTGACGGTCACGACCAGCTAAACGATAAATGAACTTACCTTTAGGATGTTTCTTGAGGACTTTTAGTCCTTCGTCATTTCGCTCATAGACTTTTTCATCATCCGCATAGCTATCAATTTCTGTTGCAGTAACAAAATAGCCTTCATGCAGCTCATCGTAATTGTCCTGCGGTCGCTTCACCTCATATAAGTCTTCTTTGGCAAAGAAGCCACGGTAGCTCAGCAGCGCTTCATAGACTGCACCTAATTGGTTAATCCCCAATTGTGCATAACTAACACGACCACGGAACTGACGACTTCGACCGCTGGTTTCACGGGTCAAAGACATCAAGCGAATGACGCGTTGTAGTGTTTGGTTGGTAAATCTTACTTTTTCTAAATATGCTGTCCGTTTAGGGTCAAACAAATGGCTGTCTAAAGCATGAATATCAAAACCAGTTAAGCCTGTGCTCGAAGCACTGTAACTTCCTTCAAGGGATAGATCACCCTGATCATGCGGTTTACCAGTATGAATGAGGTTAAATAGTTTTTGGATGGAATAATGGAAATAATGACCTTTTAAAGATTGTTCACTTTGTAATTGCACCATTTCCAAGTCACGTAGACTTTCTAAGCTATAACCCTTTAAATAACTTTGGCTGGTTTTAATAGGTACATAGCCCAACTCAGGACGCGCTTCGATGTAAAATAGGAACAACAGACGATACATATAGCGTAAGCATTCTCTTGAGAGTTGCTCGGGATTTAATCCTGTTTTTTCACCCGTCCAGCTAATATCTTTACGTTGTAAAAGTTGTTCTGTTGCTTCATTCCCTAATAATTCAATTGCTTCACGTAAGGCATACTTTAGATCTTCAGATACACCAAAAGCATGCTTATGTGCATTTTCATCTAGGTTATCAAGTAAGGAATCACCATCTGCCGGCACTAAGCTATCTTTAAATAATAATGCTGCCACTGCCTGTAAGGTGTTTGGTTCTTTACGACCTAAAACTTCATCCCAATCAAATCGTAAGACCCGATTTTGTAACCACTTAAAGCGATCCACCAAAATCGCTTGTCGGTCGCCTAACATCAACACCCAACGTGGCGGTTCCTGCATTTTAAAAATGTAGTCATTAATGATATCTGACCACTTAATTTTGCTGCCATCTTTTGCTGGATGTACCAAAGCATCCGCATACGGCCCTGGTCCAAAAAATTGTTCTTTGACTAACCCCAATGAAAATAGATCAAAACCATCTTGTTCTTTATCGATTACTTCGACGACCATCAACTTCGGTTGTTGTTGATTTGGATAAGCAGACAAAATTGGTAGTTCAACATCCTTACTGCCCACATGAAATACGTGGTTATAAGGTGCAAATGGGATATCCAAAGCACTCAGCAACTGTTGATGCAACTCGCGTCGTTCTTCTAAAGATGCCTTTAAGCTACGTTCACGTTGAATTTTTTCATGTGTTTTAAAATATGGACGTGCTAAGTTTTTTAAACGTTGATATGGCGGCTCAAAAATAACCGATTGATTGGTCTCTCGATCATGTTGTTCTTTTACTTGCCACTGATTAATCAGCTCACGAATATCACCATAAAAAACTTCAGATAAATAATGTGCCGAATAGAATTCGTTTTCGTTTTGAATACCCAAATACGTCGCTGCATTGTCACTAATAGCCATGATCTATCCTTAGTTTTGAGTTGCTGCAATAACGGCAATTAATTGAATATATGGTGAGCTTTCTGTCTGCCAAGTGTCTTTAATCCAGACTTCATATTCCTTAAACACTTGATCGATATAACGCTGCTTCGCTTCTTTCTTGGATTGAGCAACTGACTCCAGCCCTTGATTGAAATCAAACTGCAACTGCTGCTCTTGCTTACCCTTTAATCCGCTTAACTTTTCAAGTTGTTCAGCAAGTTTGGGCTGCATCACTTCATCAAAACTGACTTTTTTCTTTAAGACTTCTTCAATCACACCATCCACTACGACGGAGCGTAAGTTTTGTAAATGGTCTAAATTGACTGGTGCACCCGTATTTGGGGCTTTTTTAAGGAGTGGTCCATAGACATTGAGCATCTCTTGCAAGGACTCAATTTTGGAAATGTGGTTGCCCTTGGTATGAACGGCATACCACTCCCAAATGACTGGGTGTGCTTTACGGTTTGGGATCAGTGCAGAGACCAAATAGATCGCTTCATCTTTCTCCAGTTGGGTATTAAGACCGATCACCAGCGCCTCATTACGGCCAGTATTGCCCAACATACGCTCTTGTAACCATTCCGCTACCGGATGGCGTTTCCACAAATAGTGCTCTTTAGGCCAAGAGTCCTCTTCATTCCTTGAGGCTTTCACCACCTCCATATAGGTGTTTTTATCTTCAGTTAAGATAAAATTTCCATTCTTAGGATAAATTTCAGGTGGATACGCTTTAAATTTTTGCTTTAAATCCTCCGGAGCCGTTAACTTGATTTGCTTAATCGCATCATCGAACTCAACGGCGATACGTCTTTGATCTTTATTTAGATAAGACAATGCTCGTTTAGCAAATTCATATTCACATTCAAAAAGTTTGAAATTTTGCTGAGGTGTTTGTGGCTGTATTTCTTCAACAACATCGTCATCAAATGCACTAAAGAAATCAGCTAAAATATCATCGCCTTCATTCGGCTCAGTTTGCGTCGTATATTGAGCATCAAAGTCTTCTGCCTGCATGGTCAGCATAGCATTCGCAATTAACTCTTCTTCTTTTACAACATCGTAAACACCCAGGAAAGTTGCTGGATCTCCAATGTTTTTATAGGCTTGATCATCTTTTTCTTGCAAGATTTCCAAAATACGCACATCACCACGGATGGTTTCATTCGCACTTTCCGTGATCAGGTAGTAAATCTCAGGCTCTTGAGTTTGACCATAGCGGTCTACACGACCATTACGTTGTTGGAAGACCATCAATGACCATGGCAAATCAAAATGCACCAAACGATGAGACAAGTGATGTAAGTTAATGCCCTCACTTGCTACATCAGAACACAGTAATACTCGGACTTTTTCTTCACGTTTACTGAATTTTTCAACAATAGCCTGCTGAGCAATATCATCCATTTTCCCGTGTAACTTTTCAATTTGGTCAGCTTTTAGACCTAAGTCACGAGTTAAAGCATTTTCTAAAAAGTTGAGTGTTTCTATACGCTCAGAGAAGATAACAATACGATCTTCCGGGTTTCGCTTATCCCAATCGAAATCAGCGCTTTTAAATAACACTATGAGCTTGGTGTATTTAGTAAAAGCAGATACATCAATTTGTTCTAAACAATCTTTCAATGATTGAAGATGATCAAGCTCTTGCTCAACTGCAGCAGTGATCAATTCATCCTTCGCTTTCAATGTTTTGATGCGCTGCTCGACCGATTTCAAACAAGCAGCCGGCGAAGAAAACAGTGCTTTTTGTAGACCTATACGGACCAATTGCCCTGGCTTCTCACTGTTGTACTGGCCTTTAACGGTAAATGGAACTTTCAGTAAGGCATCATATGCCAGCTCTTCTTGAGCAGAAGCCTGATGCTTTAGAGAAAAGACTTTTCGATCTTTAAATTCGGATTTTACTTGATCTTTGATGTCATGCTTAAAACGACGTACAACAAGACCTTTATCCGCAAAATCAGCTTTGACATAGTTATTCGGATCAGAAATCGCTGTTGGATCAAGCATATTCATTAAGCTTGCAAAACTTTTTGCTTTACCATCATGTGGTGTGGCTGAAAGCATGATTAACGTATCAGACTTACGTGATAATAATTGCGCCAGTTCTGTACGCTGAGAACTTGTTCCACGATCAGCAACATTATGTACTTCATCAATCACGATGATGTCCCAATATGCCTTATCTAAATAGGACTTAAACTCATTATCTTGCTTCAGAGTATCAATTGAAATAATCGACTTATCGTAATAATAAAATGGATTGTGATTGGTAGGGATACGACCGCGAACACGTTGTAAACCATTTGAATCTAAACGAATAAGAGGGATTGAAAATCGATTCCAAAATTCTTTCTGGAATTGCGTCATCATACTTTTTAGTGTCAGAACCAGAATTCGTTTGCTACGGCCACGTTGAATTAACTCCGTAACCAAAATACCTGCTTCAAGTGTTTTACCTAAGCCGACTGCATCTGCAATTAGGATACGCTGACGTGGCTGTTTGAGTGCTTGATACGTTGGAACCAACTGATATTCAACTACATCCATTGCTGCTTCTTTAGCAATATGGATTTTTAAATCATTCGGCGTGGATTGTCGTAGTTGGCTCTCAATAAACAACAAGCTTTGAGAAAACTGCGGACTTTTATCCTGAACCAATTTGGTGAGCTTAGGATCTAAAATTTGAATTTTGTCTTCGAACTTAGTCAGGAAAATGGCTTCTTTACCACGGACGAGCTCTGATATTCCTTCACATGTAAGTTGATCACCATGATTCATGGTCGGGTCCACGCGTCGGATTACCCACTCTTCGTCACGAATCTCTACACGAGCTCCAGGCGCAAATTTCCCCGTCATGTTCTTATCTCAATCATTCAATAATGGTTTTAATCTTTATTCCATTTATAACTTTGCCATAAATGCCTCTATACAAAGCCCTCACTTTGTATGAATCACATTACTCAGGCTACCATTATAGCTCAAAGTATGTTAAATAAGATTTTAAAAAATATAGGCTTATATTAAACAAATTGTCAAAAAAACTATAATCACGATTGATCAAAAACCCTACAAATAGTTTTTTTTCTTAGATAAGCACCCCTCTAAGTTATAACAACTGTAATCCTTGTCTAGTTGGCTCCCACTTCTTTCCACTTCCCATCGTCAACGTGGCACAGTTATACGCATCCTGCAGAAAACTACGACGTGCAGACTCAGTAAATCCTGTCTGAGCAATCAACGTTTCACGAAGCGGATGATGACTGGTAATTAAGTATTCATTACGCTTATGCAAGCGCTCTAATAACTTTATTGATGGTAATCGATCAAACTTTCCCTGCTGTCCTCGATTACAATTCGGACACGCCAATACTAGATTCGCTACGCCGTTGATTGGTTTTTGAATATCACATTCACGTAATTTATGTGGAAAGAAATGATCTACATCCGCAGAATGCTCAAATAACTGTTCGATGGTGATCGGTGCAAAACAATAGAAACAACGACTCTTTTGATAGCCATTTAAAGCTGACTTCGCTGAAGTGACATTCACACGTCTGATTTTATTGTCCGCAACCAAAATTCCCTGATCATCATGCTCAATTTGTACCAAATGCTTGGGTAAGTTCATATCCCAAGCTGTTTCAACCAATCTCCATCTCGCTTCAGTTTCATCTACTAAATCCACGGCGTTCTGTCTGTCAAATAATTGGAATACTTCATCCGTCAGAATGATGCCATCTTGAGTTTTACGGGCATCCATGAAGAATCGTTTAGGCAATTCTTGACCATGTACGTTATGAAAGGCATCAATCACATTGACGAAGCCATATTGCACGGTTTTTGTAATCAAGGTTTGCTGATCAATTTCACCTGCATTATAAGAACGACAAAAATCCAAGAATTTACTAGAGCTTGAAGTCGCCTGTTTATCCACTAATTTGAGGTGCTCGCAAATATGCTGGCTAAAAGGCTTTGCTAATTGATCAAGCGTAATAATGGTATTACCTTCAGCTTTTAGGTCATAAAGTGATTTGGCTAAGGCAAATTTATAAGAGGCAACATTACGTCCGAATAGAATCACCGCACGCCAATAATTTTCTAATGATGGCTCTATTTCATAGAATTCGGACATATATTTCCCCCAAATTAAGGATTAAATCCCTAAACAATGCTATTTTTTTGTCCTTTTAAGACCTAATTCATTCACAATTTCTAACATTCTTGCTTGATGAATTGCTTCTTTTCTCAAAATGGACAATGTATTTTTAAAAACATGCTCATTCCCTTTTAAATTCAATGGTAATGAAACTGATTTAAACATATTTTCTTCAAGCACCCATGGTTCAGGATCTAATATCCATGAAATACGCGTATTCTCCTCCATCCAATGATCTAACCATTGTTCACCCAAGTGAGTAAATGTCATTCGTTTACCCGAACCAACTCGACGTAAAGGAAAACCACTTTGCTGGGCGAGTAAAATACCTAGTGTTCGTCTTAATGTAGATCCTTCAGCATTGCCAAAATAATGTGTTCTGAGCCGAGTTCTTAAAGTCGATTTACTATTTGGTTTCCCTTTTTTATCTGGGGAAATACCTGAATAAACAAGATAGTATTCCTTAAACTGAATACAGTCCTCTAGCGGAACAATCTCAGGCAAGTTTTTAATCCACCAAAAATAGATGCCATTCTCAGTAGGAATCAGTTTGGGGCTTTCTTGTAAATCAAATCGTGAATAAAAAATCTTAAGCAATGAGCAGGAATGTATCATTGTTTTTTCCAAATCAGATTGAGCCATTTTTCTTGTCTATCAGGTCGCTGATCTACCGTGATCCATTGCTGTATCTGTTGAACATTATCAAACTGCTCAAGTAAATCATTTGCTTGAGCCTCATCTAAATCCGTAAATTGACGTCCCTCTTTTTCTCGATCACTATTGCCATACTTAAATGACATATACAGCACACCGCCTGGCTTCAACACAAAGATTAATTTTCCAATAACCTCAACTAATCGACTGCGCTCACAATGTAACAAAGATGCACATGCCCAAATTCCATCATAGATAGCAACCCCACTTAAATCATAGAAGCTTTGGAATTTCACTTTAACACCCGACAGTGCTGTTGCCTTTTTGACCAATTCTTCTGAATAGTCAATCGCTTCTACCTGATAGCCTTTATTTTTAAAAGCCAAAGTATCACGCCCTGAGCCACAGCCTAAATCCAGGATGCGTGCAGAATCTGGCAACTCAGCTAAAAATGGTTGGTATAGGCTTTCCATATCTACGTTTAACGTTGCTTGTGCAAACTCATCCGCATATTGGTTGTAATAATCTATTGTTTTCATAATTGAGGCTTAGGCTAAACACTGACCCCAGTCTACTAAAAAACAAAAAGATAAGGGAGCATTTGCTCCCTTATCTTTTTAGTCAAATAAATCTGCTCTTACTTCTTCCAAAGTACGATCTGACTTGAAACGATTACATATAGGATGAATAATTGCTCCATTTTCTAAAACGCCGTAACCACCTGCTGCTTTTGATTCTCGATGATCTACTTCAGTCGATTTAACGTATAGAGCACTATCACATACTTCGCAATAGCTCCATGTTTTCTTTTCCTCACGTTGATACACATTTCTTTTGGTAGCGAGTGAAAAATTTAGAGGTTTTTTCTTCTTTGATGGTCTTACTGATTTCACAAAGCTCACAACATTATCAACAATGCTCTCATCATAATCGCCACCAAAACGTTCAAGGTAAAAATCGTTAAAATTAATATAATCAAATGATTGACTCATCGAAAGAATGACGGTGTTCAAACAAACTTCATCTTCAAAATCTAAATCCATATTTAGTCCAATACAGATAAAGGCTTGATACACGTTCTTCAATCGCTCATGTGATCTGATTCCGCTACCAAACTTACCTACAGTTTCTTTGATCGCCACAGGAATTTTTTCAATTAAACTTTCAACACTACGGCGTGCTCGGGTAAAACCAATAAAATCTAACTTCTTATTCTGTATTTCAAAACTGCCTTCTTCAATTTCAAAGACGATAGAGAACCAGGCCAAAAAGGATGTAACTTGAAATCGATTATCTTTATAAAAATATAGTTTCGGGTGTAAACCTAAACTTGGAATGCCAATGCTAATTTCTGGTGTAGCGATACGACACAGCACAACTCTGAGCTTTAGTATTAAATTTTCTACACGCTGACCTTGGTCTATACTGATAGTATTCTGACAAGCATCACCAAACATCATATTTAGGAGTTCATTGACTAGGCCTATTTTTTTACCGTGTGCTAAATCTGGCTCTAAAAGTATCATCTTAAAAAGATGATCGTGAATTTGCTCACCTAAAGCGATTACTTCATTTATCCGCTCGTAATTCAGTTCAGCTAAGTTGGATTTATTATCGTTTATGTAACAACACGCATAAATCACATAAAAAGCATCACTCCCCCTATTCTGTAAATGATACTCCTCATCTGGATCTAACCGTTTCGTATCTGAGTTAATCGAACAAAAGGCTTTCCGAGCCTCCTCAGGTGTCCCAATTACTTCAATAAAATTAATTTTGGTTGATTTTAATTTTTGCTGAAACTCAGAATCACTACATAACTCTTGAAAATCAGCTAATCCACCTAATCGATGACGAATCTGACGAATATCTCGCTTTTGTGACGGCGTGAATTTCGGAGCTCCTATTACCTGCTCATCAATAAAGAATCTTTTGATCCAAGCATAAATAATTGAAATCCTATGCCCACCGTCGATGATATAAATATTGCCAGCAACATCCCTCCAATAGCGAATGCATAAATTGACATTACGATCATTCAAACAATCTAGAATAAACTCCTCAATTTCATCAGGGCTCCAACATTCTGTGGAACGTTGATTGTCTGCCTTATACAATTTTTCTAGGATCTCGTGCTGGGCGAAATCATAAAGTGATATTTCAAAATTATGGTGCAGATTTGAGTGCGACATTTCGTCAAGCAGCATCATTTTTCTTTGAATAATATTGGTTAAAAGCTTAGTACGGGCCATTTTATTTTCTCTAGGCAATACTTCTCTAGATCTCGTGAGATTACGAAATATATAAAAGTAAAATTAATTAGATATGACTAAAATTTATTTCGAAAATTTTATTCTTTCAGAACAGAAGAAATGGCTTGGAGAAAATAAGGGATATTATAGAAAGTGTTCATGTTTAGTTCCTGTAGTAATTACAAACAATCTTCCATCTTTTCCACGAGATGGAGGCAAGCCAAACAGGGGTGGAAATACCGTACTACAGAAGACGGCCAGTCATAGACTGCCCTGCTTGGCCTACCATTACGATAGGCTAAACATAGTTAACGCAAAAAACCGCCAAAGCGGTTTACTGCTTCTGTAGTAAATTCAGGTTTCCACGCCTGGTCACAGATTTTGCTGTAACATCTTTATCTTATGTGCATAAATTCAATTGGTCAAATTTTATGATTAATATTTGATCAATTGATTCAAAAAATTAACTATATTCTTTAAGGGTTATGAATACAGATGAGTATCTTTTAATTTATGCAACATTTCGTTGATGTAAACCGATTAGAATAAAACTCTATACATTTGAGCAGCGTGATTTAATAAAGGAGGTAGATTGAAACTGCAAATCTTATCAGACACCCACAATTCTCAATACGCTATACTAGATGAAGCTGACGTGATTATTCACGCTGGGGATTTTTCGAATCGCCTGAGTGGTGCTATTGAGTTTGCAGAAACATGTAAAAACCTGAATAAGAACTTTATTTTTGTTTTAGGTAATCATGATTATTACTGCTCAAACTACAATTTAGTCGTAGACTTTTTAAGAGAAAATTATCCTCAAAATGCTCTGCTTAATGACAACCATATCAAGATACAGGATAAAATATTTGTTGGCGGTACATTGTTTACGAACTTTCGTTCCAACTCAGCTCGTACAACCACTAACGAACTGCAAAATTTTAAAGAAGATGCTGAACAATCTATTTATGATTTTGATCAAATCATGATAAGTAGCGATAATCGAACTATAACAGCTGATGACTACATTGCACTATTTCAACGATATCATCAAAATATTATGCAGTTTAGAGGCCAAGATCATGTGATCGTTATTACGCATTTTCCACCGCATTTAGCTTGTCTTGATCCTTATTGGGGTAAGCACCCTGTTGCATCAGCTCTTAACCCCTATTTTATTAATGATTTAGATGTCAAAGGCTTTAAGTTATGGATTTCAGGACATACGCATACATCAATTGATACTGTAGTCGATGGATGCAGATTAGTGATCAACCCTTTAGGGTATCCTCAGGAGCAAGGAAAAAATGGGTTTAGAGAAAATTTGATCATCGAAGTTTAAATTGTCATACTCGTATTAAACCAATTCAATCCAACTCTAATGTCAAATTTCCTGGAGGACTGATGATTTAGATTCTACGCCATGAACCAGGAGAAATTCATGTCAATTCATTTAGATTCAGAAGATAATAGAAGGAATAAATTTGCAGATCAAATACTTAAAGATCTACTCGAGATCAATAAACTCCAAGGTATTTCCATTAAAAAAATGAAAGCAGATCAAAATGGTATTTTCTATGTAGAACAAGAAGTCTCAATTGAGGACTTACTCAAGAAGTTCTAAGTTTCTCTCATTAAGATAACATCATAAGCTTTAAGGTATTAAAAACTTAACCAAATTGTATCACCTGTAGCTGCATACATAGTCTCAGCAGTTTGTTTTAACATGTCACATTCATCAATTTCTATTGCTAAATCATCACACTGAGTATGATCACTGTCATTGATAGAAATTTCGTGCGATTGAACAACTGCACCATGTTGAATGAGTTTAATTCTATCTTGCCTTAAAAGTTGCTCACCTCTGTAACTAGCACGCATTTGATTTAGAGCTTGAAGACGCCTTTCATTTGTAGTCATTATTACTTTTCTCGACATTAATTGTCTCCTTGATTTTTATCTGAAACTAAGATTAATAAATTAAAATTGGGTAATGATCTAACTATCCAGCAATCTCGCCTTAAAATCACGGCGATCAAATAAAATTCACGCAATGTTTTAAAAAATCAATCCTCAAAAAACTCATTGATATCTTTCTCAGTTCTCACTTTCTTCATGGGAAGTTTATTTGCTGCTTTTAGTATCTTCATAATATGTTCATCCCTTCTTATTTCATCTTGCTGATCTTTTTTTGAGGATTCAGTGGCTATTTTTGCACTATCATTAGAAAAAAAATGATCTAACATAATATATACCTCACTCTACCGATTGCTTAGTGTCTTGAGCATTCTTAATCGAAGACGAACTATCAATTAAAGAATGCCCTCGTCTTAAAGCCAGTTCTTTTTGTATTTCTTGATCTGCGGTACTTGTATCGCCATGTTTATGTATATATTCAGCTCTTTTTTCCATAAAGTCCCGCTCACGTTGCTGGACATCAACATTCACTTCATTATTTTGCTTTTGACGAGTAGCTATATAGTTATAGATACCAACGCCGCAAATTACGATTAAAAAGAAACTGAGTTGCTTCTTGATACCTCTGCTCACAAAACGTCCTTAAACTTAACTTTTCAACCAAAATTTAGATGAAATTATTGTGATTAATTCAAAAAAAACCAATAAATACTTACAGCTTATAGGTCAACACAAAAACCGTCACTCATCTCTTAGGTTAAAATCTTTATACTCATGAGCATTATCAGAAAATTTAGCAAAAAAATTATTCCAAAAAAATAGAAAATTTATTTTTTCTGCATTTTGAATAGGTTCAGGTTCTGCATATCCAATAATCCAAAATGGCGCTGTACTACAAATATTCTCAGGTATAAGTTTTTGCTGTGAAGCTGTTTCAGTACTGATAAGATATAAATTATCTTTTAGATGTACAACATGTCCTTTTGAGGCTTCTCGGATACAACGATCAGCATCTATATAGAAACATTTCATTGAGCATTCCTCCATTTTTTTAACTAGGCATCCAATTTCGATAATCGTTAAATTATTTAACGCTGCAATTAAGTCTTAGTTTGATTTATCTTCCATCTCCGATAGACGACTGCTAAAAATAAATCACTCAAAATTTTCTGGCAGGTATTATCTTTATAATTGTTATTACTAATTTTCAGACTTATCTCTTTTTTCTTTTTAGCCAATTTCAACTCAGTTTCAATCTCCTTCCATGAAAGTTTAGATATTTTTATTTTTTCATGAAAAACTTGCTTATAAATGACCTTTAACTCGCGACAGAATTTACCAAAATCCTGAAGATCTTGTTTGCTTTGAATATACACTTCCATACGTGCATCTATAAGATGTACACGGTGCTCAAAATAGTCAAGGATGAAATGATTTCTCATTAATATATTGAAAATTTTATAATTATTTTCAACTAGTAAATTACCTGTTCGATTTTTATCAATATACTTTAAGAGCTTGTCCAAAGTGTTATTTGGACTACAGTTTTCATCATGTTGAAAGTGACGATTTGCATAGAGTTTTACAGCTACTTTACTCCCTATTGTACTGATTAAAGTATCCTCCTCTCTACCTGATAGAGCGTTCAAAATATGATTGAAGCTTGCCATAAGCTGACGTCTTACCATCATGTCTTGATCTTCTTCGATCACCTCTTGCTCTGCGACATAAGTAATAAAACGATCTGGAAATATCATTTCTTGAATTATTCTCGAGCTTGAATTCAATTTTTCTACAATACTTTTTAGAGTAATTTTTTCTGTCACTTGCGATGTATTTAACTGTTTACTAAATAATTTAACCGGCAATAAAGCTCTGACTATTTTTGCAGATACTTTACTCTCTTCTATACATAGCGCATCAGCAACCAATAATGGTCCAAAATGTAAATAATGATTTACCGTCATTTCAATAGAAGAATGCCCCATAAGATGAGCCAGTTTCCTCCATACATCAGTACGAACACCAGTATTATCTAAGCTCGAAAGTAGATAAGTTTTAATTTTGCGAACTTGCTCTGGTGAATAATCAGTCCAAGATTTGATCAGTGAATCTGTTCCTTTCAAAACTAAAGCTAGATTGGTCGCAGCAGTGTGCCTAAAGCTATGAAATGAATAGTCGTGTGCTTGGTTCAACAATAACTGATCAAATATCTTCTTAATCAATTGACTCACAGATCGAGGTGAAATACTCCCACCCTCTTCAGAGAAAATCAAACAATCTTTGGCACCTAATGTATTTTGATTAATAGGCACCTTCATTTTTTTGTTAATCAAATGAATAACTGACATTAACTCAGCTTTAGTCAGTAATTGATCCAGGCACATTCCCCGTTTTGCATTAGTGGTTTTAATCTGACGAGTATAATTATTGTGGATAAAAATTTTGCAAATTTCATGTTTTTCATTGATAAAATAATAATGAGGATCATAACCAATTGTTTTATATTTAAAATTTATCATAGCTAAATCACTTAACTTTAATCCCAAAATTTCATTGAGTCTTAGCCCCGTTCTATACGCAAGGGTACAAATGACTTTAAGGATATTCTTCTGGTCTTTGGTCAACTGAGTTTGGATAGCTATTAAATTTTTAAATTGATTAAACATTACTGGAGTAACATAGGACGTTCTACACACTTGCAAATCAGTTGATTGCAGTTGATCTAAATAATTAACACGAGGAGCACCAAAATTACGTATTAAGCTATTGTGAAATTTTTTTAGATTACTTACCGCATGCCCATAACTATTATGTTTAATCTCCCTCCCATTTTGTGAATGTTTTCTGTTTTTCTTGCTACGATCGCCAATGGATTTGACAGCCAAAATATGACTGTAGATCTCTTCAAATTCTTCTTCATCTATGACTTGAAGGTCTAAATCATTACTCACAACATATAGAAACAGTTCGTCAATAAATGATGATTTATAGGTATCTAAAGAACTCAGCTTAATACCTTTTTTATTTTTACCAGAGTCAATCGATTTTATTTCTTTCAGGCACTCCAAATACCAAGTAATCACCACAATCTGAACACTAACAAGAGCGATATCTTTTGACGAGCTATATTGCTGGGAAGAATAACTGTTTTGAAGCAAGCTAAGATCCTTTGAAAATTCAGCTATAACTTCACTCACACTCACGTTATTAACATCCAAGTTTCTTACTAAACTCTTTTTAATATCTGCGGCACAGTGATAATCAGTATTCAAATTTCGAATCTGCTCCAACTTAGCCTTCTTCAATTCCGTATAGTAAAAATTATCTACAACAGCTTGATTGATGCTCTTTTTTTTAGACGTCTGAGTACTGTGATGTTTATCAATTCCTTCCAGTGCTTTTAAGGATGAATAAGAAAGCGCCGAGTAATTAAAAACTCCCTTAGATAAAGCAATAAGAAAACCATCTAATGTATTTTTCGTTCCAAAATATTGCACGTAATCTAAATGATCAAAAAGCTTATATCTATTCTTTGAAAAAATTTTAATAACAGCATGTTCGTGATCTACATCTTGTAAGCCCGATAAGATTTTTTGATCTAACATTTCCCTATTTAGATTGATTATAGAATCAATCAATTGCACCAATTCTTGATCTACTTGTCTTTTTTCTGGTTGTGTTTCTAACTCAATCTCGTTTACAAGTCGAATCAACATCAAAAAACTCATTGGGGTCAGATAAATTTGTTTAACTTGGTATGATTTTTCATCATAAATTAAATTTGCATAAGACGAATTTTCTAGAGGATAACTATATAAGCAAGCAAATTTTGAAATATCTTTACCATATACAGATACAAGACCACCAGATAATTCAAATGGGGAAACTCTATCATTCGAATATGTTTCCCTCACTGATTTTAAAATTGAGAGCAAATCAGCTCGTGTCCGACATCCACAGTCAAAAATGAGAGCCAATAAGAACTGACGAAGTAGAAATTGTTTTTGTTCGAATGTCGCATACGGATTGAATTTACTTGTCTTAAGCCAATGCGGTAATTGCTTTTGCCAAAAATCATACAGCTTTAGCTTAAAATCATGTAATTCCCTTCCACTCTGCAGTTTAGTTTGCGTAGATTCAATATCTTTGATATTAGGTGGGAAAGAGCTGGTTTGAATCAGTGGTATATCATAATTACCAGCCAACCATTGTATCTTTGATTCAACCTCATGTTTATTTTGAACACATAAATCTGACCAATATTGCCATCCAGCTTTTAACTCATCAGCATCCAATTTTAGTGATTTGAAGTATTTATTAACTTTGGCTCTCGCCTTATATATCTTCTCTTTAATTTTATCGTCAAGCTTAAGCTTTAAATTATGCTCCACAACCTCTTCAACTAGCATATTTGAAATACTTTCAAATATGCTCTTTGCCATAGATTCCAATTCTTGCTTTAATTTTGAAAATCTCTCTAATTTTTCATTATTCATAAAGAAATCCCCACAGATATGAGTTCAAGATCTTTAAAAAGCTTGCTTAAAGCATCCTGAATTTGAGTTTTGTAAGCATATGGCTGTAAAGATGATGATTTAGAAAATCCAATTTCACCTTGTTGATCATGCGCATACCATGACTTGAAAACTGCATCTGGCAAATCAAGGGTATTTCTTACAAAATGTCGAATCCAATTGGGGTATAACGGCCCTATTTCAGGGAAGTTCTGTGCAAGGTAAGAAGCCACATCTTTCTGAGTTAAAGGACTTATTTTTATATTCATGAATCCTGCATTTTTCTTCCAATAATGAAGATAGTAGTTATCCTCACTTTTAGTTAACATCCCTGAATCCATAAGGTCTATAATGAATTTTTCATAAAGCTTTAATTCGTTAGCAAAAAATTCAGTCAGTGGTGAAAAGCGGCCATGACGTCGTGATTGGCTATTTTTATCATGAATGTAGACTATGCCTGTAATGAAGTCATAGTTCTCCTTGATACTCGATGCAGCAATTGCTGGGCGTGCTCCTGAGGATAAAAGACAACAAATCCAAATCCAGACACTGAAAGCATTAAATCGTTCTTCAATTGATTTCTTATCCCTCAATACCTCAATGACCTGGTTGTTCAGTGAATTTAAGAATTTTTTCGCCTGATTAAATGACCAAGCTCGCTGACTTCCTACACGTTCATCACTTTTAGCTTGAATGAATTGAGGACGATCTAGCACATGACTCTCATGTTTATTCTGAAACCAAAGCCATACGTATTTCTCATACGAATCATTTAACTGTTTATAAGAAAAACCACCGTATGCCAGATCAGGTTGATGTGAAACTTGTTTACCAATGAGAAAATTCTTTTGTAAATCATCTTCACAAATTCGATGTAAATGAAATGAAAGCTGCGAGGCGATATGAGTAACAGATAGATTTCCAATACAATAACCAAAGAAACACTCTTTCAAATACTGATTAAAATCGGTGTTTGTATAGCCACTTAGTTGCGCTTTTTTGATTCGATCAATCCACATTGCAGGAATTTGGAATGTCCAACTGGAATGTTTATTCTGCCTATTTCCTTTTTTTGCAATTTCTCCCTCCAACTTTTTATTAACATCGGCATCGACGGTCCATAAATAATAATCACGACCAGAAGAATGTTTTAATTTCTTAATTTCAAAAAAGTAATCAATATATTGAAAGACAACAGCACTCATTCCTGTACATAATGACATTAAGAAACAGGCAGCCATGGCAGATTTTTCTATGTCTTTATTGTTCTGTAGTTCGTCATGTAAGACCTGATAAATAACTTTCAAAAAAGGTGGGTCAATATAATAAACATTACTCACAGTCGGTTCGTGTACATGATCGAGGTATCGACGCAATACTTGATGATCAACAAAAGAGGATACTCTGCGTGTACTCTCATCTTGACTAAAATCATATTCACGTTTTTTTATATCTCGCAGATTCAAATCTCAAGTGCAACACATTTGTAGTTAGTTGAAAAAGTTAGGTGTATTCATAGAATCATTAGACTTTTTCAACCCGCAATTGGAAAGCACACAATGAAGAAATACACCCAACTTTCTCAAGATGAAAGATACGAAATTTATGCTACTTTGAAAAGTAAAAGTTCAATCGCTACCCTTGCTCGGGAGTTAGGACGTTCACG
>NZ_JAYFSK010000023.1:0-38458 GCF_041464035.1 Acinetobacter sp. AL9
CAAGAACGGACTGACCGCTACAAGTCGGAACTGACCGACTCAGGCTCTAGTTACACGCTTGGCAACAAGACATTAACAGAGTGCGAATTAGTCCTTGAGTATGTTTGAATACATTTTAAGGAACAGTCAAAACTGACTCCCGTTTTTATGCTCTAAACCTTGTGGCTGAGTGTATGGCTAGAATGATTAATTTTGACGATAACCATTCGGATTCTGCTTTTGCCAGTTCCAGCTATCAGTCAACATATCTTCTAGGCCATATTGTGGTGTCCAGCCCAGTTCTTGCAAGGCGCGGCTATTATCTGCAAAAGAGGTCGCCACATCGCCTTCACGACGTGGTGCAAACTCAAATGGAATCTGCACACCATTGACCTGTTCAAAAGTATTCTTCACTTGCAGCACCGAAATTCCATTACCCGTACCAATATTCCAAGCACGGCAACCCTGGGCAGTCAAACGGTTATTCAAGGCACATAAATGCGCGTTGGCCAAATCGACCACATGAATATAATCGCGCACACCAGTACCATCTGGCGTGGGATAATCCTGCCCAAAAATTGACAGTTTTTCACGACGTCCCACCGCCACTTGGGTGACATAAGGCATTAAATTATTTGGAATACCTTGTGGGTCTTCGCCGATGCAACCACTTTTATGTGCCCCCACAGGGTTAAAATAACGCAATAGCGCAATCGACCAACGTGCATCGGCAAGGGCTGCTTTTTGTAAAAGCTGTTCCACAATCAGTTTGGTATAGCCATAGTTATTGCTTGGCATGCCCGTTGGCATCTCTTCATTCAACGGCGAAATATTGGCTTCATCATATACTGTAGCCGATGAACTAAACACCAATTTAAACACATGCGCGCGCTGCATCGCCTGCATCAAGCTAATTGAACCCGCAATATTGTTATCAAAATAGCTCAGTGGAATTTGTTGGCTTTCTCCCACTGCTTTGAGTCCTGCAAAATGAATCACTGCATCAATTTGATGTGCAGCAAACACAGCATCCAAAGCAGCAGCATCACGAATATCACCCTGAATAAAATGCAAGGGTTTAGCTGTCAATTGTTGCACCCGCGCCAATGACTCTGCCGAGCTATTAGATAAATTATCTAGCACCACCACGCTGTGCCCTGCATTCAGCAACTCAACACAGGTATGTGAACCGATATAGCCCGCACCGCCTGTGACTAAAATATTAGCCATCTATTTTTCCTAATAAAATTTTTAATAAACCTTGGGTCGATGCATCGAGTGCCGATAAATCCTGTTGCTGCCCATTTAAAATAGGCAAGAGCTGATTGGCAATTTCCTTACCTTTTTCTACGCCCCATTGGTCAAAAGGATTAATATTCCACAGCACCGATTGCACAAAGACTTTATGTTCATACAGGGCAATCAACATGCCCAAGCTATACGGATTGAGTTCTTGCAATAAAATACTGCTACTTGGCTGATTACCACTGTACTGCTTATATGCAGCTAAGCCATCTAATTCCTGCTGATCTAAAGCCTGATTGCCAAAGGCCAAAAGCCGCGATTGTGCCAAACAGTTGGACAAGGCCAAATGATGCTGCTCCACCAAAGCCTCAGCATTTTCCGCATAGGTAAATTGATTGGCATTATAACGCTGCACAGGGGCAATAAAATCACAGCTGACCGCATGTGTCCCTTGGTGCAACAATTGATAGAACGCATGCTGTGCATTCGGCCCGACCTCACCCCAAACAATCGGGCAAGTATCCAAGCTCACCGCCTCGCCATTACGCTGAATCGACTTGCCATTCGATTCCATTTCTAATTGCTGTAAATACGAAGCGAAGTATTTTAAACGTCCATCATAAGGCAAGACCGCATGAGTCTGAATATTCAGGAAATTATTATTCCACACCCCCAGCAAACCCATCAGCACTGGGATGTTCTGATCAAATGCAGCATTTTGAAAATGCTGATCAACCGCATGTGCACCTGCTAAAAACCGCTGAAAACCCGCAACGCCAATGGTCAGGGCAATCGGTAAGCCAATACACGACCATAACGAATAACGACCACCGACCCAATCCCAAAGCAAGAGCTGATTTTCAGGACAAATGCCCCAAGCAGTCATTTTATCGGCTTTGGTGGATACCCCAATAAAGTGATGTTTCAGAATTTGCGCATGTGTACCCAAGGCCTTTTCTAGCCATTGTTTCACCGTTTGCGCATTGGATAAGGTATCTATGGTGCCAAAAGACTTGGACGAAATAATAAATAAAGTAGTTTCAGGACGCAGACGATGCAGCAATTCAGATAGCTGGCTGCCATCCATGGTGGACACAAAATGTACATTCAGTGGTTTTTCAGTTGCCACTTTAAAATCAGATAAGGCTTGGGTCACCATCAATGGGCCTAAATCTGAGCCACCGACACCAATATTGACCACATCCTGAATCACTTCACCCGTGGCACCACGGTATTGGCCTGCATGGATTTTTTCCACCAAGGCATACATACGCTCAAGCTGGGTATGGACTTGCTCAGTCAATGCAGCGTAGGCATCGGTCTGTTCGGAAGCACTTGATGCTGGGCTGGTCGCAGGCAAACGCAAGGCCCAATGCATCGCATCGCGCTGTTCGGTATAGTTGATTTTCTCTGAGCCTGTTGCCGTTGAAAATAAACGTTGAATCCACTCAGCAAGTTGACTCTGCTGTGCAAACCGAACCAGGGTCTGCAACACCTTGGCATCAATCCGATGCTTGCTATAGTCAAACAGCACACTGTCCAAAGCCACCGAGAAACGCTGAAAACGCTGTGGATCTTGAGCAAACAGCTGATTTAAATGCAGTTGCTGAAACTGTTGCTGCAATTGTTGTAACTGCGACAAGGCATTGTCATTTGGGGAGATCGAGCTTTGCGCCTGTGACATTGTGCTACGAATCATTAGCGACCGACTCCCATATAAGCAAAACCTTGTGCCTTCACAAATTCAGGATCATAAATATTACGACCATCCAAAATCAGCGGATGCTGCATCTGCTGCAACAAAGTCGGATAATCCAAACTCCAATATTGTTTCCACGCGGTCAGCACACACAATGCCGATACACCTTCGACGGCTTGATATTGGTCTGTACATAAAATTAGATCATCACGCTGACCATACTGTGCCACAATTTCAGGCAAGGCTTGTGGGTCATGCAATTTGACCGTCACACCCTGCGCCCACAACGCAGGCAACATCACATGAATGGGAGAATGTTGCACCCGTGCAGTATTTTCTTTAAAAGCCGCGCCCCAAATCGCCACGGTTTTGCCGTTTAAATCGCCCTGATAATAATTCCAAAGCTTTCTAAACAAGAGTTCTTTTTGTTGTTCGTTAATGTCCCAGACCTGCGCCAACAGCTGACTTTTCACCCCTGTGGTGGATACGGTACTGGCAAGGGTCAAAATATCATGACTAAAGTTTTCACCACCAAACCCCGCACCAGGATACATATACGATGCACCAATACGGCTATCTGCCGCCATGCCTTGGCGTACATGCTCAATATCAATCCCGAGTTTTTCTGCCACCACCGCCAAGTCATTGATATAACTGATACGGGTTGCCAACATGCCTGAAATACTCAGTTTGGTAAATTCTGCATCCAACACGGGCATAAAAAGATATTGCTGTGCACGTGGAAATAAGGGGCGGAGTAATTCTTTGAGTTTGACTTGCGCACGTTCATTTTCACAACCCACCGTGAGTTGCTGTGCGCGGGTCATACTTTGAATGGCATTGCCCTCTTGAATCATGTCGGGCAAATAAATCCAGTCATCTTGTGGCAAGATTTTTTGCAGGCGCTGTGTGCCATTTAAGCCCAAAGTCGAGGCATTGATCATCAGTTTAGGGTGAATGATCGGACGTTGTTGCAACTGCCGCAAAACAGTTAAGGCGTGAGCTTCTTCAGTCGGGTTCAAACTGAGTAGATACACATCCACATCTAAAGGCAATGCAGCAAAATCACAATAGTGTAAAAAGCCCTTACTGCATTGTTGTTGTAATAACAGGCTCAAGGCTTGGTCTTGAAAGCTGAGATGTTGCTGTTCGAGTGGATGGGCAGCATCCTGAAAGATATCGCACCAATAGACTTGATGCCCACATTCTGCCAAGAGTGCAGACATCACGCCTGCATAGAGGGTTTTTCCAAAGACTGCGACTTTCAAAATGTGGTTCCTGTGTATTGGTTGATGCTGTTTATTTCATGGGGTTACTCTCTTGATTCAAGAGAGATTAGGAAAGATTTTTACATTTCATCCTTTCCTACATCATATATGAATAACTTTTCAGGTTTTTTAATCCCCCTCAATCCCCCTTTGAAAAGGGGGAAGTTCGCACAAGCAAGGGCTTTATAATGGATGTTCCACCATGAGCAAGAATTTAAGCACTGCTTTAAATTTTCGCACATAAAATCAATTTTATAATGAGCACCCCTCTCTTTTTTAAAGAGAGGTTGGGAGAGATTTTCTAATCTCCCCCCTTAATCACCTTTAAGATTCAAGCTTTAACTCTTGAATCAAGGCTTTAAAATCATCACCTAGTTTTGGATGATCGAGCCCATAATGCAACACTGCTTTTAAGTAACCCAACTTACTGCCACAGTCAAAAGTCTGACCTTGCATACGGTAAGCTTCCACCACACTGTTTTGTTGCAACATGGCAATCGCATCGGTCAATTGAATTTCATTACCCGCCCCTTTAGGGGTGTTTTCGAGCAAAGTCATAATTTCTGCAGGCAAGACATAACGCCCCACCACCGATAAATTAGAAGGTGCCGTGCCTACTGCGGGTTTTTCGACAATGCCCTGCATCACGGTACTTTCACCTTCAGCAGGTGCTGTGGCTACATCGACAATACCGTATTGATCGACCAGATGATCTGGCACTGCTTCGACCATAATCTGTGCAGCGTTGCTTTGCTCAAAACGCTGAATCATGCGTGCCAAGTCATTTTGTGCAGCATCATCTTTAACCAATACATCGGGCAACAGTACCGCAAAAGCGTCATTGCCCACTACAGATTTAGCACATAAAACCGCATGCCCTAAGCCTAAAGGCTGTGGCTGACGTACACTAACGACACTGACATGTGCAGGTAAAATTTCGGTAATTTCTTTGAGCAAATCCAGTTTTTGTTTTTGTTCCAAAGTTGTTTCTAACTCAAAGTTACGGTCAAAGTAGTTTTCAATGGAGGCCTTAGAGGAATGGGTCACCAAAATAATTTGCTCAATCCCTGCTGCAATTGCCTCGCGCACTACATATTCAATCGCAGGACGATCGACCACAGTCACCATTTCTTTAGGGATAGATTTACTGGCAGGTAAAAAGCGGGTGCCTAAACCAGCAACGGGTAAAATGGCTTTTTTAATCATCTTAGATACCTAAATTTACACAAATTTTTTAGTTAAATTTTACTCATCAACAAGTTGAACTGACTTACTTCAACTTAGTTTTTGAAATTTAGTTCACCTTAACTTCTGTCCCACGGACATAACCATCCACATAGTGTTCAAGCTGTGCCAAAGCCCAGTCGATATCACTCTGAATTGCGGTTAAGTCATGCATACGCTCGAACACCATCAGCAATTCATCCAACGGATACATTTTTTCATAAGAACGTAAAATACGACTGTGCTGGGTCACTTCGGTATTATCGGCATCAATCAACAATTCTTCGTAGAGTTTTTCGCCTGGGCGTAAGCCTGAATATTGGATTTCAATATCACCTTCCTGGCTGCCTGTTTCTCGTACTTTTAAACCACTCAGTGCAATCATTTGACGGGCCAAGTCCTGAATGCGAACAGGTTCCCCCATATCCAGCAGGAATACATCGCCCCCCTGACCTAAAGCACCCGCCTGAATGACCAATTGTGAGGCTTCTGGAATGGTCATAAAGTAACGGGTGACTTCAGGATGAGTCACGGTAATGGGTCCACCTTTGGCAATTTGCTGTTTAAACAACGGCACCACCGAACCCGATGAACCCAAGACATTCCCAAAACGGACAATGCTAATTTGGGTCTGATCTTGCGCTTCTGCCATCGCCTGACAATACAATTCTGCCATACGTTTAGACGCCCCCATGACATTGGTTGGACGCACGGCTTTATCGGTAGAAATGAGTACAAAGGTTTCTACACCTGTTTTGACCGCTGCATTTAAGCTAAATGCCGTACCAATGGCGTTGTTTTTCAAACCTGCCAATGGGTTACATTCTACCAAGGGCACGTGTTTGTAAGCAGCCGCATGGTACACGGTTTGAACCCTATACTGTTCCATCACTCGCTCTAGTTTGGCCTGATCGAGCACTGAACCTAAAATCGGGATAATCGTGACATCGCTATTTAAGCGTAATTCTTTATCAATGCTATACAACGCAAATTCGGTCAGTTCATAAATTACCAAAGCTTTGGGTTTATTTTTGACAATTTGGCGACACAGTTCAGAACCAATGGATCCCCCCGCGCCTGTGACCAAGACCATTTTGTCTTGAATATTTTTAGCCAACAGTTCGGGGACAGGCGGCACAGGATCACGCCCTAACAAGTCAATAATATCGACTTCCTGTATATCCGATACGTGAATTTCACCATCGACCAGTTTGGTCAGTCCTGGAATTTCGGTAATTTTAATATGTGCAGGCTCTAAGAATTTGACGATCTCGCTTTTACGCATGCGCCCGACAGAAGGTAATGCAATCAAAATTTCATCGACATTTTTTTTAGCTAACAATTTTAATGCGCTGTCTGCGTCATAGACTTTTAAACGTCCCAACTGCTGCCCAGTGAGTGAGGGATCATCATCTATAAATAATACGGGTAAGTGTTCATCGGAATTGTATAGTACTGCTGCAATTTGCTGTCCTGCATTGCCTGCACCATAAATCGCCACACGTTTTTTTTGTACATCGGCCTGTAAATAAGAACGCACGATAAAGCGAATAAAACCACGGCTAAACCAAACCCATGCAAACATGAGAAAGCCAAACATGAGTGGTATCGAGGTGGGAATAAAAGCATCGGTAAAATAAGCCAGCGCATACAACCCTGCCACAGTCAAAGCAGTACCCAACCCCAGTTTGACCATAAACAGTTCGCTGTAGGTGCGCACAATAAAGCGATACACCCCAAAAATAAACAGCGATACAACAGCAATCACACTTGCCCATACCGAACCAAAAGCCAAGTTGGGCACCACTTCTGCGCCTAAATCAAACTGGCGGATGGCATAACATAGCCACAGCAAGACAGGAAATATACAAAAGTCCAGCACCATTAAAAATGCAAGTTTGACTAAGCGGGGGGATTCTACAGCAGGTTCGATAATGGATTTCACGGAATGAGGCTTCTCAATTTTTTACTGAGGATGGTTTGGATGAGATATCTTAAAACAACCCTCAGTTCACACTATTTTTATCAGAGTAAGATATATTGCTTTGCAATATTTTACTCTATTTTCGATTTAAAGATTAGATGGCTTTATCGCACTGCAATAGTCTAGTGATGTAAATGCACCAACTAATCTGACGCAGCCCTTTGCGCCCTATCGCAAGATGAAGATCACCACTAGAAGGCTGCATCACAAGTATGGCTTAGCCTGCCATCTGTTGTATCACCTGCTGAATGGCTGCAATGGTTTTTTCTATGCTGTCATTGCTTAAATTTGGATGAACCAAGAACATTAAACTGGTTTCGCCCAATTGCTGTGCATTGACCAAACGCTGTGCAGGTCGCCATGCTGTACCATCAAAGGCGTGTTCCAAATACACTTCTGAACACGAACCACTAAAACAAGGTACATTCAGCGCATTGATTTCCTGCATGATACGATCACGTGACCAACCCGCAGGTAACTGTTCGCTATTGACCTGCACATAACACTTGTAGTTGGCATGTACATAGTCGCTGTCTGGGTAATGCACAGTAAAATATGGACTGTCCTGAAAGGCTGCCAAAATGCGCTGTGCATGCTCGGTACGTTTTTGTGTCCATTCTGGCATGCGCTGTAATTGTATACGTCCAATCACGGCTTGCATTTCCATCATGCGCCAGTTGGTGCCAAAAGAGTCGTGTAACCAGCGAAACCCTGGTGGATGTTGTTTGTGATAAATGCTGTCGTAATTTTTACCGTGGTCTTTGTACGACCACATTTTTTTCCATAGTTGTTCATCGTTGGTGGTAACCATACCGCCTTCGCCACCTGTGGTCATAATTTTGTCCTGACAGAACGACCACGCACCAATATGTCCAATTGAACCTGCAGATTTGCCTTTGTACATCGCACCATGTGCTTGGGCACAGTCTTCAATCACATACAGACCCTTTTCTTTTGCCAGTTGCATAATCGGATCCATATCACACATCCAGCCTGCCAAATGCACACAAATAATTGCTTTGGTATTTGGAGTGAGTACCGCTTCAATGGTACGGGCAGAAATGTTTTGTGAATCGAGTTCTACATCTGCAAAAATGGGGTTGGCACCTGCTGTCACAATGGAGCTTGCCGATGCTAAAAAGGTGCGTGAAGTGACAATCACGTCATCACCCGTGCCAATGTTCAAGGCTTTGAATGCAACATCTAAAGCAACAGTACCGTTGGCAAGTGCCACTGCATACCGGGTGTCTGCAAACTGGGCAAATTCTTTTTCGAACTCGCGGCATTCCTGTCCGGTCCAGTAGTTGACTTTATTCGACAACAAAACCTGGGAAACCGCATCCGCTTCTTCCTGAGTAAAACTTGGCCATGGTTCAAATGCAGTGTTTAACATGATGTGTCCTGAATTTTTAAATTTAAAAACTTATTTTTTCTCTAGAATTCTTGCCGGATTGCCAATCACCGTTACGCCGGGTGGAACGCTCTTGGTGACTACAGCCCCCATACCCACCACCGCACCTTTACCAATCACTAAAGGCTTGTCAGGTGTACCCTGTTTAATCACGGCACCTGTACCAATATAGGCATGATCTTCGATATGGATATTGCCATTGCATTTCACCCCGGGAGCAAAAGTGACGTAATCGCCAATCACACAGTCATGAGCGACATAACTATAAATATTGGCATGAAAAAATTTTCCAATTTTAATATTGGATGTCAGACAAGTGAAAGGGCAAAGTAAGCTCCCTTCACCAATATGCACCTCATCTAGAATAACTGTGTTGCCTGCATGAACATCTAGATGCTGTATCTGGTCCTCATTTAAACGCTGAACCAGTTTTTCACGAACTTGACTATTCGCGATAGCAATGGTTACAGCCTTATGTGTATTTGGTTGGGCGAGAAAATCCTGATAACTTAGAACAGCATAACCATTTAAACTATTGCCAGCCTGACCATCATCAATAAAAACAAAGTTATCTTTAGCTAAGGTTGGAAATTGCTGGCGTACCAATGGCATAACTTCTTTACCAAAGCCACTTGCACCGTAAACACCAATATATAAAGCTTTCATTATGTTTCGTCCTTGTGTTGTGAGCCAGTAAAACGTGTCATAGTCGCTTCACCCTCGGCACTGATATCATCTTTTGCTAAAACTTTATGAACCGTTTTAAACATAATTTTGAAGTCGAGCCAGATGGACTGATTTTCGACATACCAGGTATCCAGCTTGAATTTTTCTTCCCAACTAATGGCATTACGTCCATTTACCTGTGCATGCCCTGTCATACCTGGGCGGACTAAATGGCGCTTGGCTTGTTCTTGGTTATATAGCGGTAAATATTCCATGAGTAGTGGGCGTGGTCCGACGATGCTCATATCGCCTTTAATGACATTCCAGAGTTCTGGCATTTCATCCAGACTACTAGAACGCAGCATTTTGCCAAACGGAGTTAAACGTTCACTGTCGGGCAATGGGTTACCCTGCTCGTCCACAGCATCTTTCATGGTTCGGAATTTGATCATCTCAAAGGGCTTGCCATGTAAGCCGGGACGCACCTGGCGAAATAATACTGGCGAACCAAGATTCTTTTTCACTTTATAAGCTACAAAGGCATAAAGTGGTGAAAGCAGGATTAGGGCAATGGAGGCGATGATAATATCGAGAAGGCGTTTTAGCATTTAGATCAAACCCATTTCTTGCATCATATGTGCGTTTACCTGATGTACATCGTATTTATAAAGTGCGATTTCTCGGGAGCGACTTCCCATTTTAGCGATAAGCTCTGGCTGAAGAATGAGTTTCTCCATTGCTTTTACTAAACTTTCCACGGATTTTACTTCAACCAGAAAGCCGTTATCGCCATCGGTAACAGTTTCACGACAACCTGGTGCATCCGTGGTTATAATTGCCCGGCCCATTGCCATGGCCTCTAAAACTGTACGGGGTGTACCCTCACGATACGATGGCAACACATACACCGAGCTTTCTGCAATTGCAGGACGAACATCAGATAGTTTCCCCCAGTATTTTAATGTGTTACTGGCCATCCATTGATCCAATTCTTGCTGGCGAATGGCCGAAGGATTTTCATCAATCCAGCCCACCAGATTAAATTCCACATGCGGATATTTATGTTTGATAATTTTTGCTGCTTCGGCATATTCACGGACACCTTTATCTCCCAGTAAACGTGCAATCAGCAAGAAGGATATTTTAATTTTCTGATCAGCAGTTAGAGGCAAAGGCAATACATTGAAGTCGGCAACATTAACCCCAGAACCGTTCACTACTACTGTAGGCATTTGAACGGTTAAAAGCTTTAAATCCTGAAAAAGTTTTAAGTCATCCGGATTTTGGAAAAATGCCTTATGACTGCGCGACAATGCCTGCTGGTATAAACCATGAACCAGTTTCTGGAAAACACTACGCTTAGTCTGAGTTTCTACATTTTGAAATGCATAGCCTAAACCTGTAATTAAGGCATACCGATTCGGTACTTTTGCCAGCCACGCGGCGAGTGTTCCATAGATCACCGGCTTGATCGTATAAGATAGAACATAATCAGGTTTGATTTTTTTTATAAGCGTATACATGCTTCCTAAGGTTTTTAAGTCTGCTACAGGATTAGTGCCTGTGCGTTGCATGGAAATTTCATGTATGAAATAACCTAAATCTAGGAGTTTTTCATGTTCGCTAGGGAAAGAAGGCAAATCAGGTGCAATAATATGGATTTCATAGCCTTTCTGATGAATCGCTTCGAGTAACTTTCCACGAAAGTTAAGTACTGAAGGGAGAAAACTACTGATCATTAAAAATTTCATTTATATATTCTCAATGACTTTGTTCCAGAAAGAATTAATAGATCTAAATTCCTGAATATACTTTTTGTATAAAAAAGAATTATCTTCTTTTTTATTTGCGGACTCAATTAAAGCTTCTAACATATCTTTCTCAGTACACCCATTAGAAATCAAAATATTAGGTAAATTATAAATCGCTGGAGTGCAAGGTGTAGATACAATCTTTTTTGTACCTGCAATCATCATTTCTAAAATAACATTAGGAAAACCTTCAATAGTTGAAGATATAATTCCGATATCCGCTATAGAAAAATATGCTGACGGATTTTTAACGTTACCAGTAAATATTATATTATCAGCTATACCTAATTTTTCAGATAATGCTACTAGTTCATTTTTCATTGGACCATCTCCTACCAAAATAAATCTAGTAGGCTTTTTATAACTTGAGATAAAGTCAGAATATGCTTTAATTAATAAGTCAAATTGTTTTAATTCAATAAATCTACCACAAGCGACAATTGTTAGAACATCCTCGTTATATGAGAAATTTGAATTTATTATTTGCTTTTTTATATTATCTATATCTACACAATTAGGTATAACCATACAATTCTTTACTGGTAAATAACCTAAATTTTCAAATAAAGATTTTTTCATGAAATCCGTTTGAAAAATCAAAAGGCTCTGTTTTCCGTAAAAAAATTTATATAATGATTTTATAACAAAGATTTTGTATCCAGAAAATCGTTTGAAAGGGACAGTAGATTCACGAGAAATTAATTTTGAATTTAGTTTTGATGTTTTCAAAAATAAACTCACTAATGCATTAGTAATAATATGAGATGTAAATATAAAATCAAAATTATTTATTTTAATTATCTTAAAAAGCTGCAGATAAGAAAATAAATTCTTATCATTACATGAGTCACAGTAAATAACCCTCATATTAGATTCTTTAGAATAAACATCTAATACAGGATTTCTACCATTTGAGAGAATAAACAAAACCACTTCATAATTAATAGCATCAAGATATTTTGCCAAGTTAAACATAATTCTTTCAGCACCACCTAATTGTGATGTTGGAAATATAAAAATTATAGACTTCATGATTTTTTATAAAAACCTTTTATCAAAAAATGGGTTAAATATGCTAAAAAAGCAGCCATAAGAAAAACAATAACAACTCTTTTTTCCAAACCTAATTGATAAAATAAATCATTTCTATGGATATAAAAAACCCAGTAACATGATAAAACAACCCATAAAGATTTATAATGTGTGTTCACAGAATATACTTTTTTAGAAAAAAATCTAATCGTTAAACAAAAAAAGCAAATAAATAATATAAGTAATATCCAACCACCAGAACTATAAATATGAGCCCATATATTGCTACCCATACCATAACCTACACTTCCATAAAGTGCTGGCTGAAAATAATCATTGAACGTTTTATTATCAATTCCTAAAGAATCACCAAATACTATAAAAGTTAAAATTATTCTTTTAAAATTTTCCATACCAATAAAAAAATCATAACTTATTACATCGCTCAAAATCATTTGGATCCCAAATGGTTCAGCCTCAGATAAAGCAATATAATAAAAATCAGGATTTGTTAAATTTTCAAAAACTCGATCATAGTCTTTAAACTTTATCGCTATATAAACACCTTTATAAATAAGAAAAAATAAAAATGAAAAAACTCCCAATAAGAAAATTTTATAGTAATCCTTTAAAAGAGAGGAAATACCTGGCCGTTTTAAAAAAAATATTAGAATAAAAGAAATCAAAGCTATAACAGCAAAACTTCTAAACCCTATATAAACAGTTAACAAAATGAGACTCAAATTAATTAAAAAATAATACTTCCTATTCAATAAGTAAGCAGAGCAGAACCCCAATAATGAGGAAGTTGACCAAATAACATAAAAACGATCAATAGAATTGAGTACATCGGCCTTAGCACCGGAAAATAAAATATCACCAATATTTATATAACAATAAATAAAAGAAAATAATGCCAAAAAAGTCGCATAGAAAGTAAAGTAACTTTCTCCACCTCTCTTATTATTAACACTGATAGAGTTTACTTTAATATTAATATTTAAAGAAAAAATAATTAAAAAATTAATAATTAAAGAGCCAATAAAAAAAACTTCAGGCACTAAAAAGTGAAAATTATTATTTTCTCCTATAAAAAACTGAACCAAACAAGGCATAAAATAAATTTGCTGAGACAAAAACGCTAAAGTAAATAAATCAAAATACCTTTTATTAAATAAAAAATAATAAAAACCAAATAATGTAGAAATAAAATAGAAAGCCTCCATCTTATACTCCTAAAATTTTTCTATATTTATTTATTATACTTTCATATTCAAATCTTGTTAAATCGTATTCTAAATTCTCATTTTTTTCTAAATTCCATAAAAGACGTTCCTTTAATTGCTCAATATCATTGTTAATAACTAAGCATTCTTTTAAATTATATAATATTTCACTAGGACCACTAGGACAATCAGTACTAATTACTTTACATCCAACTGACATAGCTTCTATCAGAACTGTTGGTAAACCCTCAGTTAAAGAAGACAAAACAAATACTTCTGATTGATTCATCCATGCATACGGATTTTTTTGAAATCCAACTAAGGCGATATCATTTGAATGGTCAGAATTTTGTATAATATCTTTCAATTTTTTTTCTAGTGGCCCACTTCCTAAAATTATTAATTTGCAAATTCTATACTTTCTTACTTCTAAAAAAGCATTAATCAATAATTCAAAGTTTTTTTCAGGTATTAGACGGCCTACCCCAATAATTACTGGTATTTCATCACAAAAAAAAGGGTGCTCAATTCTTTCATTCTTTAATCTTTTAATCTTTTTAAAATCAATAGGATTGTATATTACACAAATATTTGGATTGTTTAATTTCAAAGTAGAAATTAAATCATCTTGTATTCCTTTAGAGACACATATAATTCTATCAGCCCCATTGTATAAATTCCTCATTAACATTGGTACCAATTTACCAGTACCTTTCAAGTTTTTTAGACGTTGACTAATTGTGCTATGTTCAGTTATATAAAACTTAGTCTTCACTTTAGAAAACTTTTTAGCTAATAGAGCTATAACATTTAAATAATTTAAGGATGAAATCAAATAATCTGGGTTTTCATTATTTAGATAACTTACTAATGGGAAAATAGAGAAAGCAGCTCTTTTAGATCCAAGATCAATAATTTTTACTTTTTCGCTTACATCTTGTAAAAACACACCCTGTTTTTTAATAAGTACAAGGTGAACATCAACATTTAACTCAACTAAATTATTAATTAAATTTACTGTTACTCGTTCTGCTCCACCACCATTTAGAGAGGGAAGAAAGAAGGAAACTTTTTTCATGACTTTAATACTCTAAACTTAATTAAGATAAATTCTCTTATTTTTTTTGAAAAAATTACTACAACTAGTAAATTAATCAATCCCAAAATAATCAAATATATAAAATTAGCCATTCTACTATAATTTTCATTGAGTATTTCACGACCAATTAAAGAAAGCCCTAGATTTAAAAATAATATATAAAAACCAGTAACAACAATACTTAACATCCAAGTATTATATATTTTTTGAAAAAAGATTTTATGTATAAAATAGGGCCATACTAAAAACCATAAAAAATTTATTATTAGCCATACAAGCCCTGCGCCATTAACTCCATAATTTAATACAGCTAAAAACATACTCGGAATCATAATACTAGCTAGTATCAAATTACCACGCATATGATACTTTAAATCTCCAACTGCATATTGCAAATAATAAGGAAAATTAGACAATACAAGAAAAATATTCCCCAATATATAAAATATAATCGTATCTTCTATATACTTTTTTGAACTAAGATCACCTATCCATGTTAAAAGAACTTGATTTATATTTAATATTATAATAAAACCTACCATAGTTATAATAATACAAACAAATTTTGTTAACTGCATATATATACTAATTGCTTCTTCTTTTTTTTCTCTTGAAATTAAATTAGTCAACCTTGGTAATATGGCATTACCTATAGGACTACTACATAATAGAATTATACTAGCCAGCATAACAGCCATACTGTAATAACCATAATCACTTAAAGAAACATATTTAGATAATAAAAGTTTATCAAACTGAGAGATTAGCAACCAAATTGTCGAGGCTATTCCAATATTAATAATAAAGGCCTTATTCTTGCGCACCTCGATAAGGCTTTGTTTTATATTTATTTTATTCTTAGGTATAAGGTTGTTTTTCTTCCAAAACAGAATAATATATTCAAATAATGCAATAAAAAATTGATATTCGAAATATTTTAAAATCTGAAAGTCATATAAATATAAATAAGGTATTACTAAAACAAATCTTAGAGTAGCTAATGCTATATTGAAAAAGCTAAGCCATACTATTTTCTCTGCACCATTAATTACCCCCCTATATAACCCTCCAATACATCTCATAAAAACACATACAAAAATAATTCCCAATATATAAGAAATATCTTCGTTATTTATTTTCTTTACATTCAGCCAAGACCTGGCTAATCCATCTATATTTGTTAGTAATAAAACCAATACGAATGAACATATAAATAAAAATGCTACATGCAGACCATTATATAAATTACAATAATCCTGAGATGTTAATGTTCCAGCATAATATCTTGCTGTTTGTCTCGATACACTTTGACTAATTCCCGCATCTAATAATGCAAACCAAGCCTGAACCAAAGTAAAAATTGCAATCAGACCATACGCTTCAGACCCCATATTTAAAAGAAATATAGGCATAACTATTATGCCTATAAATCCATTATATATTTGACTAAAATACGTTGATGCTATATTTAGTTTCAAAGACAATTTAAATACCAACTAATAATATTATTTTAATTTCTCTACATACCAACCCATAGCCAAATTAATTCCCTCATCAATTTTATGAGTAGGTTGATAACCTAATAAACTTTGAATTTTATTAACACTTGCTTGGGAGTGACGTACATCACCCGCTCTGAATTCACGGTATATAGGTTCCTTAGTATACGTCACACCATTTTCATTTAATGCAGCTTTAATGGCATTAAACAAATCATTAAGTGTGGTACGGTCCCCTACCGCAACATTATAAACCTGATTTTTAGCTTCATCATTTTGTGTAGTTGCTGCTAGGATATTGGCCTGTACCGTGTTCTCAATAAAACAGAAATCACGACTGGTTTCACCATCACCATTAATGAATACATCATCACCAGCAATCATGGCTGCGGTCCATTTTGGAATCACTGCCGCATAAGCACCATTCGGGTCCTGACGCTTTCCAAACACATTAAAATAGCGTAAACCGATCGCTTTAAAGCCATAAGTCCGTGCAAAGACTTCAGCATATAGTTCATTTACATATTTGGTTACCGCATAAGGCGAAAGCGGGTTACCAATATTTTCTTCGACTTTTGGCAATGCAGGATGATCACCATAGGTAGAACTACTGGCAGCATAAGTAAAGCTAGATACTTTAGCATCACGGGCTGCCACCAACATATTTAAAAAACCTGTAATATTGGCAGCATTTGTAGTAATTGGGTCTGCAATAGAACGAGGTACAGAACCCAAAGCTGCTTGGTGCAATACATAGTCCACATTTGCACAGGCTTTTTGGCAATCTTCTAGGTTACGAATATCACCCTCATAGAACTTAAAGTTTGCCCATTGCTCTGCACTCACTAAGTTTTGTACTTCGTCCAAATTATGCTGGTGACCTGTAGCAAAGTTATCTAAACCCACAACTTTCTGATTCAGCTTCAGTAAAGTTTCTAATAAGTTTGAGCCAATAAAACCCGCCACGCCTGTTACTAACCAAGTTTTTGGTGCGTGTTGTAATTGCTCGCATACAGTTTGATATTGGCTCATGTTTATGGTCCCTATAAATTACAGACGAAGGTCAGATTCAGATTGATCCAGTACATATTTCAAGTCATATAAAATATGTGCAGACTTGCCCAGGGCACGTAATGCTTCAGCACCCATAGCTTTAAAATGATCATGGGCAACGGCTAGAATCACCGCGTCATACTGCCCCTGTTCCAGATTGGCGACTGGAGTAATCCCGTATTCATGTTGGGCTTCGTTTGTGTCCACCCATGGGTCATACACATCAGCAACAATATTGTATTCTGTCAGTTCATTGACAATATCAATAATTTTAGTATTACGAATATCTGGGCAGTTTTCTTTAAAACTTAAGCCTAAAACCAGTACCTTGGCGCCTTCGACCTGAATTTTTTTCTTGATCATCGCCTTGACCAGTTGGGTAACCACATAAGCCCCCATACCATCATTTAAACGACGACCCGCTAGAATAATTTCAGGATGATAACCAATAGACTGTGCTTTATGGGTTAAATAATATGGATCCACCCCAATACAGTGCCCACCGACTAAACCTGGACGGAAAGGTAAAAAATTCCACTTGGTTCCCGCAGCCTGCAATACCGCTTCAGTATCTATACCCAACTTATTAAAAATAACGGCCAATTCATTAATTAAAGCAATATTCACATCACGCTGGGTATTTTCAATTACTTTTGCCGCTTCAGCTACTTTAATGCTAGTCGCTTTATGTGTACCTGCTTCAATCACAAGGTTATAAACTTGATCAACAAAATCTGCTACTTCTGGAGTAGAGCCTGAAGTGATTTTTAAAATATTGGTGACTCGGTGTAGCTTATCGCCCGGGTTAATTCGCTCTGGACTATAACCGGCAAAAAAATCCTGATTAAATTTTAAGCCTGAGACTTGTTCCAAAACTGGAATACAGGCTTCTTCAGTTGCACCTGGGTATACTGTAGACTCGTACACCACTACATCGCCTTTTTTAAGCACTTTCCCTATACTGGTAGAGGCTTTAATAAGTGGGGTTAAATCAGGTTGTTTAAATTCATCAATTGGGGTTGGAACAGTCACAATAAAAAAATTGCAGCTGCGTAAGTCATCTAAATTGGCTGAGTAACTTAAATGTGTCGCTTGTTTAAGTTCTTCTGGCGACACTTCTAAAGTATGATCTTGTCCACTTTGTAATTCTTGTATGCGTTTTTGATGAATATCAAAACCCACCACTGGCAATTTTTTTCCGAATTCAACTGCCAAGGGTAAACCGACATAGCCTAAACCAATAACGGCAATTTTTAGCTCAGAGAGTTGTAGCATTTTAGCGCCTTTAATTTATATCTGTATTTTATAAAGAAGAATCTTTCGGCAGTAATACTAGCAGAAATTTATGAAATTTCTATTGAGATTTGTGCTCAAATGACGTGAAAAAGATTGCAATGTATAATTTTTTTGAATATTTAACTTTTTCTATTTAGAATAACTTCATAATTTTTTAAGAATTCTCTTTTCTACTTTAAGATTCTGCCAAATATGCAAAATGGTTACAAATTGCTATATACCTCTTTCAAAAGTTCGGTAAAATGACAGCAATTTATCCAAAACGATTTTAAAAAATTAATAATGGGATCTCGCGTGCGACACTTTCAACTGGCTATTTTATTGGCATGTGGCATTGCCACTACGGGGTGCGCTGTCACCTCTGGTTTACAAACCTACGACTTACCTCGCGAAGGGGTTTACACCACCGACTTGGGTACAGCGGTCAATGTGATTAAACTCACCCAAGACTCAATGCTTGCGGTGCAGCCTGCAGTTCACAATATTCAACAAGACTATGCGCATTTATTTCATACACCACAGCGTCAATACACCTTAAGTTCAGGTGATATTCTCTCTATTTATTTATGGGCATATCCTGAAATTACCCCGCCAACCAATACCATTAGTAACGAAAAAGCGGTTGAGTCAAATGGTTATCAAATTGACTCACAGGGTTATATTCAGTTTCCGATTATCGGGCGTTATAAAGCGGCAGGTAAATCTTTAGCGCAAGTGAATCGTGAGTTGCGCGGTCAATTGGCGCGTTATTTAAAAACCCCAGATGTGATTGTACGAGTCTTGTCTTACCAAGGGCAGCGATACTCGGTACAAGGCAATGTCATGAAAGGCGGGCAATTCTATTTAAATGATCAACCTGTCAGTGTATATACCGCTTTAGGTATGGCAGGCGGGGTCAATGCCCAACAAGGCGACAATGCTTCAATGACTTTAGTGCGTCAGGGGCGTAGCTATCAACTCAATACCTTAGAGTTGGAAAAAGCAGGCTTGTCATTGCACAACTTACTCATCCAGCCGAATGACACCTTGTATGTCAACAACCGTGAAAACCAAAAAATTTATGTGATGGGTGAATCGGGTAAAAATCAATCGCTCCCTATGCGTGATCAAGGCATGAGCTTAAGCGATGTATTGGGTGAAAGTTTAGGCTTAAACCCACTGTCTGCCAGCCGCAGTAAAATTTATGTGGTCCGTAGCCAGCCGAATGCAGCACATACCGAAGTCTATCACATGGATTTAACCAGCATTGCCGATTTTGGTCTGGCCAATCAGTTTAAAATGCGCAGCAATGATATTGTTTATGTCGATGCTTCAGGCTTGGCCCGCTGGCAACGTGTGGTTAACCAAATTATTCCATTCTCAAATGCTTTATATAACCTAGATCGTTTGGGGAACTAATGAAAATTAATCACATTTTGGTGGTGTGTATTGGCAATATTTGCCGTAGCCCCATGGCAGAATACTTTTTAAAACAGCAGTATCCACACTTACAAATTGAATCTGCAGGTATTTCAGGCTTAGTGGGTCATGCAGCCGATGACAAAGCCCGTTTATGTATGCAACGTCACGGCATTGACATGAGTCCACACGTAGCAAAAAAACTCAATGCAGACTTAATTAAAAAAGCCGATTTAATTTTAGTCATGAGCCAAAATCAGCAAAAGCATGTAGAACAAACCTGGCCCTTTGCCAAAGGCAAAACCTTTAGATTGGGACACTGGCAAAGTAAAAACGTGGCCGACCCCTATCAGCATGATCAGGCCGTATTTGATGAGACCTGTCAGTTGATTCAAACCTATATTGCGGACTGGAAAAAATATATCTAGTTTCTTGATATTCTAGCTTTTTTAAAATTCTACTTTTTTGATATTTAAACTATGAGCCAAACCGCCAACACCGAAGATACCATTGATTTAAAGGAATTATTTTTTTCCTTAATCGCACAATGGAAAATGATTACCCTTTGCGTTCTACTCAGTATTGTCTGCGCTTTACTGTATTTAAGAACCACACCAGACACCTATGCAGTAGATGCTTTGGTGCAGGTTGAGGACAGTAAAGGGGCCTCTGCAGCGTTATTGGGTGATCTGTCCAATATGATTGAGCAGAAATCGCCTGCACAAGCTGAAATTGAAATTTTAAAATCACGTTTGGTGTTGGGCAGCGTGATTGATCATCTGAATTTAAATATTCGCGTTTCAGGTACAGAAGACAGTTTTTGGAATCGTTTAATTGCCAAGCATGAATATGACAGTGAATATTCATCTCAGTCAGTTCTGTTTAAAGACAATCAAAAAAGTTTTGATATTCGCCAGTTCGATATCCCGCAATATTTTCAAGATAAAAACTTAATTTTAAAATTTGCACAAGGCAAATACAGCCTAACCGATGCAGCAACCGAACAGGTGGTTTTTTCTGCACCTTTAAACCAAGCCAGTCAATTACAGTCTGAATTTGGGCTGTGGAAAGTCGCAATTTTTAGTCAAGACAGCTTTAACGCTGCCTATAACATCCAAAAGCAAAGCCTGCCTGCTGCCATGAAAAGCTTAACTGCCAACTATTCAGTAGCAGAAAAAGGCAAGTTAACAGGCGTGTTGGGGCTGAATTACCAAGGGTCAGACAAACAACACATTACCCAAGTACTGAATGCCATTTTAGCAGCGTATAGCCAACAAAATATTGAGCGTCGTAGTGCAGAAACAGCACAGACCTTAAAGTTTTTGGAAGACCAACTCCCAGAACTGAAACAACAATTAGATGTGGCAGAACGTGAATTTAACCGTTTCCGCCAACAATTTAATACAGTCGATGTGACCAAAGAATCTGAGTTATATTTAACCCAAAGTATTACTTTGGAAACCCAAAAAGCGCAGTTAGAGCAACAAGTGGCTGAAGCTGCGGCCAAGTACACCAACGAACACCCTGTCATGCAGCAAATGAATGCACAATTGGGGGCAATTAACAAACGCATTGCTGAGTTAGACGGCACGCTCAAACGCTTGCCAGAATTACAACGCCAATATTTACAACTGTTCCGTGAAGTAGAAGTCAAACAACAACTGTATACAGGCTTGCTTAACTCTTACCAACAACTGCGGATTGCTAAAGCAGGTGAAATTGGCAATGTGCGTATTGTCGATACTGCAGTAGAGCCGATTGAGCCAATTAAACCAAAGAAATTACAAATTTTAATTTTGTCCGTTTTCTTGGGTGGTTTTCTGGGCACATTATTGGCTTTACTGCGTAATATGTTGCGCTCAGGTATTAAAGACTCGAATCAAATTGAAAATGAACTGGATTTACCTGTTTATGCCACTGTGCCACATTCACCTGTGCAAGAAAGCCTTATTAAAATTCTGAAAAAGAAAAAGAATATTCCTATTCTTGCGGTTAAAAATAGTAATGATATTGCCATTGAAAGCCTGCGCAGCATGCGTACTGCCATTCACTTTGCCTTAAGCAGTGCCAAAAACAATATCATTATGATTTCTGGCCCTGCACCAGAATTGGGTAAATCGTTTATTTCAACTAACTTAGCGACTATTTTGGCGCAAAGTGATAAGCGCGTATTATTGATTGATGCCGATTTACGTCGTGGTTATATGCACAAATACTTTAATTACGACCCTAAGCCTGGCTTAACCGAATACCTGAATGGTCAGCAAGAGTTAGGCAGCATTGTACGCAGTACTGAAGTTGAAAATTTAAGCATCATCAGTCGCGGCAAAAGCCCTGCTAATCCGTCAGAATTGTTAAGCACGCAAAAATTTGCAGACATGCTCACGCACTTGTCGAGCCAGTTTGACCATATTCTGATTGATACCCCGCCAGTTCTTGCCGTCACCGATGGGATTATTATTTCACAATATGCGGGTGTGAATTTGGTTGTGGCACGTTATGCCAAGACGCAAATGAAAGAGCTTGAAATGACTGTCAACCGCTTTGAACAAGCTGGCGTGAAAGTCAACGGCTTTATTTTGAATGATATTCAACGTGAAGCGGGTGGTTATGGCTATGGCTATAACTATGCTTATGCCTATAAAGCCAATAAGGATGAGGATTGATTTATTAAATCTTCAAGTTTTGCAGGCGCTAGGCTTTCCCCTTTGTCAAAGGTGAGCTATATATAGCAAAAGCCACCAACGTTAAAATCCCACCTAACCTCCCTTTAAAAAAGGGAGGAATGTTTCATTACAAAGCCTCTGCTTGTGCTAACCTCCCCCTTTATCAAAGGGGGATTGAGGGGGATTTAAAGAACCTGAAAAGGTGAACCATGCATGGCGTAAGGAGGGTAACTCAAAAAACAAACCACTTCATTTAAGAAATTATGAATAAAAAACATGCAACCTTATAATAAAAATTTAAAACATAACGCACGACAGTTAAGAAACAATATGACCGAAGCCGAGCAGAAACTCTGGTTACGACTGCGCCAAAAACAAATCTTAGGCTTACAGTTTTATCGGCAAAAGCCTATTTTGAATTTTATTGTAGATTTTTACTGTCCTGCGGCAAATTTAATTATTGAATGTGATGGCAGCCAACATTTAAATGAAAAAGGCTTAAAGTACGATCTATTGCGTGATCAGGTTTTGGCACAATTAAATTTAACTATTTTAAGATTCAATAATTTACAAATTTTACATGAACTCGATGCAGTCATCCAAACCATTGAAAATGTGATTTTAAGTCGACACGCTGATAATCCCTCCTAGCCTCCCTTTAAAAAGGGAGGAACTCCACCATTTACAGAAGAATTTTCTTTTGAAATTTACAACACTACTCAACAATTCACATTGCAAAAAACCACGTAAAAACCTATGTTGGTTACATTATATAAACCCTGAGAATATATAAGCATGTTTCCACCCAAAGCGCTGTTGGCGACACTGGCATTAAGCTCATCCTTAACCTTTGCCCAAGGCATTGTCTTAAATGACCAAAACTTACGTACCGATTTAAACTGGCTAAATCAGCAAGGCGTCATTCAAATTAGTACGTCAACTTGGCCTATGAGTGGTGATGAAATTCAACGTGCACTTTCTCAAGCCAAAGTCAGCAACAACAATCAACAAAAAGTCATCGATGCAGTGGTGGCACATTTAAATGCCAATAACCAACTGTTCAAAGCCTCGCTTTTTGCAGAAACAGATCAAAAAAATATTCCACAAGCCTTTGGCGACCAACAAAAAGCGCAATATCAAGCAGGTTTGGAACTCAATGCAGGCAATCAAAACTGGGATGCTAAAATTCGCGTCAATGCAGAAAAAGACCCACAAATTGACAACGATCAAGATGTCAATGTTGAAGGTTCGTATATTGCAGCCAAACTTTGGAATCAATGGCTCATTGCAGGGCAAATTCCAACCTATTGGGGCCCTGCACATGACGGTAGTTTAATTCGTGGTGATGCCAGCCGCCCAGTTTACGGCGTAACTATGCAACGTGCCGAACAACAGGCGTTTAACAATAAATGGCTGTCTTGGATTGGCCCATGGCAATACCAAGCTTTTGCAGGTCAATTACATGATTATAATGCTGTGCCCGATGCAAAACTGATAGGTTTACGTGTTACAGCACAACCACTGCCTTATTTAGAACTTGGAGCATCACGTGCATTTCAATGGGGTGGTGAAAATCGTCCAGAAAGCTTGAACTCACTTTGGGATGCTTTTGTTGGCAATAAAGACAATGGTGGTACTGGCGAACCTGACCCCTCTAACCAAATTGCAGGCTTTGATGCGCGTTTGAACCTACAACCATTGGTACAAGTTCCAATGGGCTTCTATGCACAATATGCAGGTGAAGATGAAGCAGGTGGCTTACCCGCTAAAAAAATGTATTTGGCTGGGGTGGACTATTCATCAAGCTATCAGAATATGCCATTCCAACTCTATACCGAATGGGCTGACACCCGTACCAACGGTACAGCACAAGGTATCACTTATAATCACAGCACCTATACTGACGGTTTCTACCAACATGGCTATCCTTTAGCGCATGCTATGGGCGGTGATGGACAAATGATTTCAGTCGGTGGTGATATTCGTTTTGATCGTATGAACCGCGTGAATGCGCGTATGTTGTTTGCCAAATTGAATGAATCAAACCGCGCAACCAACCAAGCTTTCCCAGAAAAAGATCAGTTAAAAGCTTTGGATTTGACTTGGACACACTATTTACGCCCAGATATTCCACTTAAACTGAATGGCTGGATTAGCGATTCAGATGCCCATGGCAATGATGGTGGTGCATCGATTGGCATTGAATTTCCTTTAGAAAAAGGGCTGTTTTCATATTAAGTCTACCCACTGGAACGAAATACTTCGTGGATGAGATCGACACCGATTTCATCCATTTTTCTGAGATTAAAAATTCAGCGCAACTCCATTATTTAACGCAAAATTTCAGGCAATGCCTTATAACTACGGCTTTTGCCTAATTCAATTTTCATTTTTTGCAGCATTTGATACGGTTGCTGCTGCACAAACATATTCACAAAACTTAAAGGAATCGAACCCTCAGGGTTAGCATAGCCATAGGTACTGACTTTGACTTTGTGATTACCCAGTTTCTGAAAGGTCCAGTCGCCTTCGTAATCCTGAATACGCACATAATCTGGGTTCAAGGGATAGCCCCCCTCAATGGCTTTATTTCGAATACTAACCATACCTTGTGCATCTTTACTCATTTTGCCTTTGACCACTAAATCACGATCTTTTAGCGGAAAAGGAAAATCCAACACCATATACAGCAAGAACTCACCTTTTTGGTCATCGCGTGATAAGACTTTGACACTGCCCACATAAGGCACCCATTTCACGGCATGATCGACATCTAAAATTAAGGCAGCAGCTTTTTCTAAAGGTACATTGAAGGTGGTTTCGGCCTTATACAAAAACACAGGGCTAGACTGTTGTTGAAATGTCCAGACTTTAATATTATTTTTATGTATGCTCAGTTTGGCATGTTCAATATTTTGTGCAGAGGCCGCACAAATACAGGTGCTTAATCCAAACATCAGCAGAGATTTTTTCATTTTATTTTGCATCTTATTTTAGTTTTAGATCGGGTCTGATGCGTCATCATCCAAGACATCAGACCCTAGTTTTAGCGGCAGATTAAAAATTGTTCAAGTCATTTTTATCTATTTCGGATTCCTGCGCAATTTTTAAATCTGAATATCGTTAAATCCAAGAACATCTTTCATATCGTATTTACGCGCTTCGCGTCCCACCACCCACGCTGCAGCACGCACGGCACCTGCAGCAAAGTTCATACGGTTGGTGGCTTTATGGGTAATTTCCACACGCTCGCCATCGGCAATAAACATTGCGGTATGTTCACCGACAATATCGCCACCACGAATGGTTTGAAAGCCAATGCTCTTGCGTTCACGTGACCCTGTGTGTCCTTCGCGGCAGTAAACAGCATCGTGTTTTAAATCACGACCTAAGGTTGCTGCAATGGCCTCGCCCATCATCAATGCCGTGCCTGATGGTGCATCAACTTTGTGACGATGATGCGCTTCAATCACTTCAATATCTACACTATCACCAAAGACTTTGGCTGCCAGTTCCAACAGTTTAATAGATACGTTTACCCCAACTGAATAGTTGGCAGCATACACCACTGGGGTTTGTTGAGCCGATTCTTCTAAGAGTGCTTTTTGTTCATCATTCATGCCTGTGGTGCCAATCACAATCGCCACGCCTGCTTCACGACAAAGCTTTAAGTGCTGTGCTGTAGCGGCTGGTGCGGTAAAGTCGATCACGACATCGCAGTCAGCTAATACTTGTTCTAGGCTGCCCACGACTTTCACACCGAGTGTACCCACACCTGCCAGCTCTCCAGCATCTGCCCCCAAGAGACTGCTTTCTGGGCGTTCGACTGCAGCTGCCAATTGGTAGCCTGCTTCTTGAACGGCTTGAATTAAGATGCGCCCCATACGGCCGCCTGCGCCTAATACACCAATGCGTGGAGTTGCTGACATAGCATATTCCTAAAATAGATTCTCAATTGTGCTTACTATAGCAAAACTCGCTGCCTAGACTAAGTTTGTCTGCCAAGTTTCTGGGTTTATTTTTATCCGAAAGCAAGCCGAGCTATACTGCTGATGGTCACTTTACACCCCTCAGGTAAACTTTTAACGAAGCGATGCTAAAAATTTATCTCAAAATGCTCATTTTTTATTTTTATTTCACAAATTTGCAAACTTGCATGCGCAGACTAGCCTGCACGAATGATAACAACTGCAAAAATTAAAGGGGATTTACATGCATTCGAAGAAAATTGTATTGGCATTATTGTTGGGCATGAGCACAGCATCCGTATTTGCAGAGCCTGCACTTCAAGAAGGTGATACGCTTGAAAGCCTGTCTAAAGTCCGTATTAGCGTGACGCTACAAGAACCTCTTGCGGTTGAAGTCGATGCACCTGAACTAGAAGAAACAGCAGCAGAACATGAGGTTGTTGCAAGCGCTCAACCACAAACTACCGTTGAAACAGCAACGACTGAAATGGTGGATGTTTTAGAGATTGATGTACCTGAAGTCGAATAAGCGTGCAGCAGATACAACAAAGGCGATCCTTAAGATCGCCTTTGTTTTTTGAGTTTAGATCAGGTTGTGCTTCGACACACCTAATCTAAGTTTCCTTAATCAAACAAACGATCAAAGAAAGACTTCTTCTTTGGTGATGACTGACTGCCCTCACCTTCCATCGTCGTCTGTAATTCTTTTAACAATTCACGCTGACGTGCAGTTAAATTCACAGGTGTTTCCACCACAATACGGCAGAGCAAATCGCCCTGCATACTGCTACGCACAGGTTTTACCCCTTTACCACGCAAACGGAATAATTTACCCGTCTGTGTTCCCTCAGGCACTTTCAAACTCACGCGGCCATCTAGAGTCGGAATTTCAATTTCCTTACCTAAAGCAGCATCGGCAATGCTGACAGGTACATCCATATATAGGTCGGCACCATCACGCTGGAAGATTTCGTGCTCACGCACCACTACTTCTACATATAGGTCGCCCGATTGACCATCACGAATGGCTTCACCTTTACCCGTTAAGCGTACGCGGTCGCCATTGTCCACCCCTGCAGGAATGGTCACTTCAAGAGTTTGTTGACGGTCTGAGACCCCCGAACCATGACATTTTTTACATGGATTCTTGATGATTTTGCCCTGACCACGACAAGTGCTACAGGTTTGCTGTACCGAGAAGAAACCTTGTTGCATGCGTACTTGACCCGCACCATGACAGGTTGGACAAGTTTCAACATCATTTGGATTTTCTGAGCCTTTACCATCACAAGCATCACAAGGTGCAGGTGCTGTAAAGGTGATGGTTTTCTTGACGCCTTTTACTGCTTCTTCAAGCGTGAGTTCCATCACATAGCGTAAGTCTGAACCACGGCGTTGACGTTGCTGGCCACGCCCCCCCCCACCAAAGGCTCCACCGAAAATATCCCCAAACTGGCTGAAAATATCTTCCGCACTGAAACCACCGAAGCCGCCAGCACCACCGCCCATACCACCTTCAAAGGCTTGATGGCCCATGCGGTCGTACATGCTGCGTTTTTCGCTGTCTGACAGAACTTCATACGCTTCTGAAGCTTCTTTAAACTTCTCTTCAGCTTCAGGATTGTCCGGGTTACGGTCTGGATGATATTTCATCGCCAACTTACGGTAGGCTTTTTTAATTTCATCATCACTAGCGGTTTTAGAGACGCCCAAAACCTCATAATAATCACGTTTAGCCATGTCTGGCGATGCTCCTCACGGAATTCTATTTAAAACTTAACTGATGTGTGAAATTGGGGTAAAACTGAGTTTTACAAGGGGAGACTGCTAAAAATTTTAGCTGAAGTGCTTTAGATGAAGTTCAAGCCATTAGAACACAGCTTTATTTTTCAAAAATTTGGATAGCCCTTTAATCCAAGCATTGATTAAAAATAAGAAGGCAATCACGGCAAAGACCCCACCTGCTACGGTGCAGGCTTTGACCCATAAAAAGGCATCCCAAGGAAAGAAGGCCAATGGAATAAACCACAATGCAGCAAACAATGCCAATACACTGTAAATCACCACATTACGCATGATCCATAAAGCCTGTGCCTGTAACCAGACTTCAGTGCTATCGACCACAATCACTTTTCGTGCATACCAATACGCCAATGCACCACTCACCACAGTAAATAAAGCAAAAAACATAAACACGTAAGAGATCGCGACAGAACGGCGAAACTTTAACAAGTTATCTTGCTTCATAATGTGATTTAACCCCATCTGTGCCATGCTTTATTTTTTAATCTGGCGCATGCTGTGACGTATGCAAAGGCTGAAAAATATAAGGTGCTACTATATTGAAATTTTCCAAGTTTCGCACCCGTTATTATGTCACTTTTACAGATTATGTGGATTTTTTTTCACTTTAAACCACTGGGCGTATAACGCAGGTAAAAAGAACAGAGTTAATAAGGTCGCGACAATTAATCCGCCCATAATCGCCACAGCCATCGGGCCAAAGAAAATACTGCGAGAAAGTGGAATCATGGCCAATACTGCCGCCAAAGCGGTCAGTACAATTGGACGACAACGGCGCACCGTAGCGTTAATAATCGCATCCCACTGTAACTCTCCTGCTCGAATATCCTGCTCAATCTGATCAATTAAAATCAAAGAATTGCGCATGATCATGCCCGATAAGGCAATGGTGCCGAGCATCGCCACAAAACCAAAGGGTTTGTTAAACAGCAACAGGAACAATACCACGCCAATAATGCCGAGCGGTGCAGTTAAAAACACGATGAATGCACGGGACATGCTACGCAGCTGAATCATCAACAAAGTCATCACCACGGCAAGGAAAAATGGCATGCCTGCATTGACTGACTTTTGCCCACGTGCCGATTCTTCAACCGTGCCACCCACTTCAATTAAATAGCCACTTGGCAACTTTTCACGCAGGGCCGCCATCGGTTCAGACAGTTCTGCCACCACCGTTGCAGGTTGCAAATTGCTACGAATATCACCACGTACGGTAATGGTCGGCAAGCGGTTACGATGCCAAATTAAGCCTTCTTCAAAACGGTATTCAATCTGTGCAATTTGCGCCAACGGCACCGATGTTCCACGTGAAGTCGGTATAGCCAAACTGCTTAAAGATGCGACATCTAGGCGCTCGGTTTGATCACCACGTAAACGGATTTCAATCAGTTCACGTTTTTCACGATACTGGTTAATAGCCGCGCCACTGATAGAGCTATTAAGGAAGTTAGCTAAATCCAGACTCGACACCCCCATTTGACGGGCACGGTCTTGATCAATCTGCAATTGAATGACTTTGCTCGGCTCACCCCAATCTAAATGCACATTGGTGCTGTTTGGATTGGCACTGATGGTGGCTGCGACTTGCTGTGCCCATTGTCGCACTTGTGCCAAGTCTTCTCCTGACACGCGGAATTGCAATGGATAACCCACTGGTGGGCCATTTTCCAATAATGACACGCGAGTACGCACCTCTGGCAATAACAAGCGAATTTGCTCTGATAAATTACGGCGAATTTCATTGCGGTCTTCTAAAGACGATGCCAATACCACAAATTGGGCAAAACTGGCCTGCGGTAATTGCTGATCTAAAGGCAAATAGAAACGCGGCGAACCTGTGCCAACATAGGCTACATAATTGTCGATGCCTTGTTGTTGCGCCAAGAACTTTTCAACTTTTTTAACGGCTGCTTCTGTGGCTGTTAAAGACGCACCTTCTTCAAGTTTTAAATCGACTAAAATTTCTGCCCGATTGGAAGGTGGGAAAAATTGCTGTGGTACCAATTTAAACATCGCAATTGACAGTACAAATATGCCAACTGTGATTGCAATGACGGTTTTTCGATAGCGCACACAAGTATTAACCCATCCACGAAACACTTGATAAAAGCGGGTTTGATATGGGTCGTGTAATTCACCTGCGTGCTGTAGCACAGGCTGCGGTTCAGCTTGTTTGCGTACACGCGCCCAAAGACGTTGATACCACGGCGCTCGCTGTGCATGACGCTGAAAATCTGGCAATAATTTATCGCCCAGATACGGCACGAATAGCACGGCAGCAAACCAGGACACCACCAAAGCTATGGTGACCACTTGGAAAATTGAACGGGTATATTCCCCTGTACTTGAGGCTGCTGTGGCAATGGGTAAAAAACCTGCCGCGGTAATCAATGTCCCTGTCAGCATAGGGAAAGCAGTGGTACGCCACGCATGACCTGCGGCTTGCAAGCGGCTATAGCCCTGCTCCATCTTAATTGCCATCATTTCAATGGCGATAATGGCATCATCCACGAGCAATCCGAGGGCTAAAATAAGCGCACCGAGTGAAATTTTGTGCAGTCCGACATCAAACAAATGCATACCTGCAAAAGTCATCGCCAAGACCAGTGGAATGGAAAATGCCACCACCAAGCCCGTGCGAAAACCCAGTGAAAAGAAGCTGACCAAGAGCACGATAATCACCGCCTCAGCCAACACTTTCATAAATTCATTGACGCTGTGTTTTACCGCAACAGGCTGATCAGAAACTTTTTGCAGTTGCATGCCCAAAGGCAAGGTCTTTTGCAAACGGGCAAATTCAGTTTCCAGATTTTCACCCAAAGCCAGAATATCACCGCCTTTACGCATCGACACCGCAATGCCAATGCCGTTTTCACCCATAAAGCGCATACGCGGTTGAGCAGGTTCGCTAAACCCACGATAGACCTCGGCAACATCGCCCAGTTGAATGGTGGTGCCATTTACCAACAGTGGCATTTGTTTCAGCTCATCAACACTGTTCAATGCACCACTCACACGGACCTGAATACGGTCTGAATGGGTTTCAAAAAAACCTGCGCTTGCCATGCTGTTTTGTTGTTGTAAGGCTTGCTGAATCGCACTAACAGGAATGCCGAGTTGTGCGGCTTTGGTATTAGACAACTCAATCCAGATTTTTTGGTCTTGCAAACCGACCAAATTGACTTTGGCCACATCTTTGACCCGCTGCAATTGTAGTTGCAAACGGTCAGCATATTCTTTGAGGGTGGCGTAGTCATAGTCTGCGCCTGTCAGCACATAAATATTACCAAAAGTGTCGCCAAATTCATCATTAAAAAATGGGCCTTGTACCCCTTGTGGCAATTCATGGCGAATGTCATTGACCTTTTTACGCACCTTATACCAGACATCTGGAATTTGGCTGGAACGCATGGAATCTTTGGCAATAAAAGTCACCATGGACTCGCCCGGACGCGAATAGGCCATGATACGTTCATAATCGCCCGTGCTCATCAATTCTTTTTCAATACGGTCAGTGACTTGTAAGGAAACCTCTTTGGCACTCGCTCCTGGCCAATAGGTTTGAATCACCATCACTTTAAAAGTAAACGGCGGATCTTCACTTTGTGCCAGTTTAGAGTATGAAAAAATACCAACAATGCCCAACAACAGCATCAAGTAGACCACTAAACCCTTATTTTTTAACGCCCATTCGGATAAGTTAAAATTCATATTTTAACGCTCCGTCTGTGTAGCAGCAGGAGCTGCCTGAGTTGTAGGATTGACTGCCTGTACAGCTTGATTGTCACGGTTAATTGGGCGGATTTTTTGTCGATCACGCAGTAAATGTACCCCACCCATCACCACATAATCTTGCGGCTGTAAGCCACTCAGTACAGGCACGCTGTCCCGTCCATAAGCGCCCAATGTAACAGGAATTTGGCGCACGGTTGAGTCTGGCTGTAAGACCAAAACAAAAGCTTGTTGCCCTGTTGCCGACACGCTAGATAAAGGCACATATAAACCCTGATTGGCTTGGCGAGTCAGAAATACCCGCGCACTTTGCCCCAATTGAATCTGTGCATTGCCTTCACGTAAAGCCACTTTGACTTTAAAAGTACGCGACTGATCTGCCGCAGGGGAAATTTCTCGAACCGTACCTGCAAAACGGGTATCGGGTTGTGACCATAAACTTACCGTTGCCTCTTGCCCGACCCGAATTTCACTCACCGCTTGTTCAGGCACGCCAATCACGACTTCACGCTCCCCATCAATCGCCAATTGATAAGCGACCTGCCCTGCCGCTAAAACCTGCCCAACTTCAATATTGCGTTCAGTAATCACACCATTTTTTGTGGCACGTAACTGGTTATAGTCGGTTTGATTACTGCTAACCGCATAATTGGACTGCGCCTGTTTCAACTGCGCCATGGCATGTTGATACTGGTTTTTGACTGCATCATATTGCGAGCGGCTGACTGCATTCATGGGTAATAATTGCTGAAAACGCTGTAACTCATCGCTAGCAACTTTTGCAGCAGATTGCGCACTTTCCAGTTGCGCACGCGCGGCATTGAGCTGCAATGCGGCATCTTGCACATCCAGTTTTGCTAAGACTTGCCCAACTTTGACCTGATCTCCCACATCGGCAAAACGCTGTGTAACTTGCCCTGCAACCCGAAATGCCAAAGCCGTTTGCTGACGTGCTTGCACCTCGCCTGCATAGCTTTTTTGCTCAAGATGTAAACTGCTGGGCTGGGTCACCATCACCAAAGGGACTTCCTGTTCAACCTCGGTTTTTTGCTTACTGCATCCAATTAGGGTGATACAGCACAGCAGCATCAGGCTGGCAATGAGATTCTGAGTCGTGTTCATCAGGTTTGCTCTTATTTAAACGTTTTTTTTAGGGCAGAATACGGTAGGGTTTGCTGACACTTCGTCTATGTTTGCGACAGCGCATATTTTTAGCTGATATAAGGCATGAGGCAGGAAACTTAGTCATTCTAAGTAACTGACTCATAACGTAATAGCAGTAAAAAATATGCTTGTTCCAAAGGACTGTGGCTAAAACTTTCTCAGATTGCGTTATGAAACTTGGTAATAGTCTCGCTATTCCCTGCGTTTCATGCCTGATCTGCTCAGTTTTAGCCTACAGCGCAAGCCATTTATGAAGTGCGTGCAAACCCCTATATTAAATTGATTATTTTTTAATTAATATACCACTGGGTACATTAATTAAAACTGAAACGTCATTTTCCAGTTGTACTGATGCAAATTAGGATGAGCGTGTGCAGATTCATGTCGGACGACCAAAAGATTTAGAAAAACGCCAACGCATTTTAATGTCGGCAAAACACTTGTTTTTAAAGTTGGGCTTTCATGGTTCTAGTATGAATCAGATTGCACGTGAAGCAGGCGTGACCAAATTAACGGTATATAACCACTTTCAAGACAAAGCCACGTTATTTTCCTGTGCCATTGAAGAAACCTGTGAAAGTCTGCTCAAAGCACAACCTTTGGACTTGACTGCACATAGCAATTTTAAGCAGGCCTTATACCAAGCCTGTAAACTGTCCTTGAACTTGGTCAATATGCCTGAAGCGATTAAATTAGAACATTTGCTGATGGAACTGGCCTCGGAGCAAAATCCGTTGGCATTGCAGTTTTACAATGCCTCACATGCCAAACTTCGCGCGATGTGGGAAAGCTTCTTTCGCCAAGCAGTAGAATTGCAGTTTATTCAGGCCGATGAACCAAAAACGCAAACTGAATTGATCGTTTCCTTACTGCATGGTTTACGTCACCATGAAGTTTTACTCGGTGTACGTGCCGTGCCCGATGCTGCACAATCTCAAAAGATTATTGAAGATGCGATTGGTATTTTTATGCTGCGTTATGGCTGAGCAAGCTAATTTTGCAGCCTCATCATGCGAAATCTGACTCTCACCTTACACATATACGAATGATCAACTGACTCATATCTCCGTCCTGTATTTCTCTCCTAAATACTGCCACTTGGCACTATAACTTCAGATGCGCAAAATCCATGCAACTTTTGTAGATAGCCCGCTTGGATTGTATCTAAATCGGGGTATAGTCTTAACAGAGTAGAAAAACACAGAACATGGAGAACAACGAATGATTCAACAAATTGATGCTCCTCTACGCGATGACGTACGCTTACTTGGCAACTTATTGGGTGAAACCCTCAAGTTACACGCAGGACAAGATTTGTTTAATCAGGTCGAACAAATTCGTGCTTTATCTAAAGGCGCGCGCGATGGACAAGCCGAAGCTGAAAAACAACTCGAACAACTGTTTTTAAGTCTGGAAGATGACGAAATCTTACCGCTCACCCGTGCCTTTACCCACTTTTTGAATTTTGCCAACATCGCTGAGCAATATCATGTGGTGCGGAGCCGTCGCCAAAGCGAATTTGATGAAAATGGCGTTTCTCCAAACCCGCTAGATCACTTATTTATCAAGTTTAAAGACAACCAAATTTCTGCAGAAACACTCTTTCAACAAGTCTGCGAGCTAAAAATTGAGTTGGTTTTAACTGCGCATCCGACTGAAGTCAGCCGTCGTACCCTCATTCAAAAATATGACGATATTAATGACTGCTTGTTTAAAATGGATCAGCAAAAACTGACACCACGTGAACGTCAGGCAGTTTTGGCAGATTTAAAACAGCTGATCAGCTCGGCTTGGCAAACCGATGAAATTCGCCAACATCGCCCAACCCCTGTCGATGAAGCCAAATGGGGCTTTACCACCATCGAACAAACCTTGTGGAATGCGGTGCCTAAATTCATGCGTGAGTTAGACAGCATTGTGCAGGAACATTGTGGGCAAAGCCTGCCGCTGAGTGTTGCGCCTGTGCGTTTCGCCTCTTGGATGGGCGGTGACCGCGATGGTAACCCGAATGTCACTCATAAAGTTACTCAAGAAGTGCTGTGGCTGTCACGCTGGAAAGCAGCAGAACTGTATTTACGTGATATTGAAAACCTGCGTTGGGAACTTTCCATTCAGCAATGCAGCCCAGAATTGGCAGATGCTTTGGGACATTTCCATGCCGAGCCGTACCGTGAATATTTACGCGACACCCGCGAACGCCTAAAAGCCACCCGCGACTGGTTAGCAGCGAAACTGCAAGGCAAAGATGCAGATGACAGTTTGGTCATCAAAAGCAAAGACGAACTGTTACAGCCTTTATTGCTGTGTTATCGCTCGCTGACGGCTTGCCAATTATCAGACATTGCGAACGGCAAATTGTTGGATTTAATTCATCGTGTGAATTGTTTCGGCATTGAATTACTAAAACTGGATATTCGCCAAGAATCGGGACGTCATCGTCAAGCCATTTCTGCCATTACCGAATATTTAGGTTTGGGCAATTTTGAAACTTGGACTGAACAAGCGCGTCAGAACTTCTTGCTTCAAGAGCTACAAAGTAAACGTCCGTTATTGCCAAAATTCATGCAGGAACCTGCACAAAGCCTGATTCAACATCCCGATGTGCAAGAAGTATTTGCCACCATGCGCACTCTGGCTGCACAGCCGCAGGAAAGTTTGGGGGCTTATATTATTTCCATGGCGGAATATCCAAGTGATGTGTTGGCGGTATTATTGTTGCAAAAAGAAGCAGGCATTCAGCATCCTTTACGTGTGGTGCCACTGTTTGAAACCCTGAAAGACTTGGATGGGGCTGCTCAGACCATGAATACCCTATTTAATATGCATTGGTACAAGCAGCATATTCAGGGCAAACATGAGGTGATGATTGGCTACTCAGACTCCGCCAAAGATGCAGGTTTCATGTCTGCCAACTGGGCACAGTACCGCGCGCAGGAAGAACTGACTGCGGTAGCGCAGCAACATGCTGTGCAGCTGACTTTATTCCATGGTCGTGGTGGTTCCATCAGCCGTGGCGGTGCGCCAACGCAACAAGCATTGTTCTCACAACCTCCAGGGTCTATTTCAGGTGCAATTCGCGTCACCGAACAAGGTGAAATGATTCGCTTTAAATTTGGGCTTGAAGGGGTTGCCTTACAAAATCTGGAAGTCTATACCGCTGCAACCTTAGAAGCGACGCTGATGCCACCACCTGTGCCGAAAGCAGAATGGCGCGAGCTGATGGATAACATGACCGAACTTTCGGTGCAGGTCTATCGTCAAACCGTGCGTGAAAATCCGCATTTTGTGAAATATTTACGCACTGTCACGCCAGAGCTGGAATTGCAAATGTTGCCACTCGGTTCACGTCCCGCGAAACGTAAAGTGAGCGGTGGAATTGAATCCTTACGTGCCATTCCATGGGTATTTGCATGGACACAAATCCGTTTGATGCTGCCTGCTTGGTTAGGGACAGGCGCAGCAATTAACCAAACGCTCGATCAGGGACAAAAAGCCACTTTGGATGAAATGCTCAGCGATTGGCCGTATTTCCAGACTTTGATTGATATGCTGGAAATGGTGTTGTCTAAAGCCGACAGCAATATTGCCCTGTACTACGAATCTAACCTGACCGATGACGAAGACTTAAAACAACTGGGTGAGCAACTCCGTCAACGTCTGCGTGATGCTGTGACGACTTTACTGACCCTTAAAGGTGAATCGCAATTGCTCAGCAGCAATGATGTGCTAGATCAATCGATGCGGGTGCGTAAACCTTATTTATTGCCACTGCATTTGCTACAGGCAGAATTGATGAAACGTCGTCGTTTGTATTTGGCAGAACAGCATGCCGAACATACCCCTGTCGATCATGCCCTCATGGTGAGTATTGCAGGGATTGCAGCAGGCTTACGCAATACAGGTTAAGACCTAACGAATAGCACAACAAGCAGAGTCATGCTCTGCTTGTGGCTCATTCACTCACTTAAACATGATTTGGGACGGATGACTACATATTAGGCTAAGTAGAAAAAATCATAAAAAAACATGATAACTGGCATTTTTTATGATTTCTGTCTCAACTTATTTGAATTATGCTTAGATTAGACAATAAATAAGAGTTTGGACTTGCCTATGCCAGAAAGCTCTACAATGACGACTTTATTAAAGCTAAAAATTTTTTCTCTGTACACGACAAAAATAGATAACTCATTGAAATAATGTCATAATAATTGTTTTCTAACGACGAATACTATGACACATCTCAATGAGTTATATCTTATCTTAAACAAATATCTAAAATGGAACAAGTCACATTTAAAGTGCTTTGCGCTCATCATGCTTGTGATTATTTTAAAGCAAACATGTAATCTTTCTTCTGCATCTAAAGCCTTGCCCATCAAGTGCTTACCACAATCATTTTATCGACGTATGCAGCGCTTCTTTGCAGGTCAGTATTTTGATTATCGTCAAATTTCTCAGTTGATTTTCAATATGTTTTCATTCGACCAAGTGCAACTGACTTTAGATAGAACCAATTGGAAATGGGGAAAACGAAATATTAATATCCTGATGCTCGCAATCGTTTATCGTGGAATAGCGATACCTATCCTTTGGACATTGCTTAATAAACGTGGAAATTCAGATACGAAAGAGCGTATTGCTTTGATTCAACGCTTTATAGCCATTTTTGGTAAAGACCGTATTGTGAATGTGTTCGCAGACAGAGAGTTTATCGGTGAGCAGTGGTTTACATGGTTAATTGAACAAGACATCAACTTCTGCATTCGTGTTAAAAAAACTTCATTGTCACCAATCATTTAGGAAAGAATCATAAAATTAGTGATTTATTTCGCCATCTTAAAGTTGGTCAAATTGAATGTCGTAAACGACGGATTTTGGTTGGTCGGGTGAAACTATATATAAGTGCACTACAGTTAGAAAATGGAGAGCTTTTACTCGTCGTTTCTCCTCAGTTTAATGCCAATGCTATTCAGGATTATGCATTACGCTGGGAAATTGAAACCTTATTCAGTTGTCTCAAAGGACGCGGGTTTAATCTTGAAAATACGCGCTTGACAGACCCTAGACGAGTGAAAAAATTGATTGCGGTGTTAGCTATAAGCGTAAGCATCCGGCTAACACAGCCTTACCAAGCGATCCTATAAGCCTTAATTTAGTTCCCACCTAAAAACAAGTGGGGACTTAATCCATGAACATGGATATATATTCAGCAACACCTCCTGTTGCTAA